>JAITKS010000025.1 GCA_031278315.1 Planctomycetaceae bacterium
GTTGAATACCGGATCGGCACAATAATCATATCGGATTTCAGGACGAATACTGATATTTTCATACGGATTCCATTTTAACCCTAACGTATAACTGTACACTTCGCCCTGATAATAACCAACCCATCCGTATCCGCCGTAAATATTCTCTGCATTTTCTTTATCATCTTTTGCCCAACTGGCGCGGAACCCCAAACCCCATTGGTCATTTATTTGATAAATCAGATAATTCGTTATGCCGTACATAATCCGATGATTTCCAACAGTTCTGTTTTTTGCATCGCCGTATTCCCAAAGTAACGCATAAGACCATTTGGCCGAAAGATTGTGACGGAATGTCAACGAATGAAAAAACGTATTATTGTTGCCCCACCAACGTAAATTGCCGCTGGGATAAAATTGTTCGTTACCATAACGCGCAACATGAAAAGCATACGAAAGACTCGTGTTTGGAGTAAACTGATAGGAAACATAACCCAAGAGTCCGTGATCATCATATTTGTTTTCAAAACTGCCGTCGGTTCCGGTTGTATAACCCAAAGCAGCATAAAATTTGTTATTAGGCGTGTATTCAAGCAATGCGCCGCTGTGAGAATAAGATTCCATCGCGAAAGTGTGCGTATGACTGTAGAAAAAACAACCCTGCGCACGGAACGGTTCATAACCGACCAACGTTTCATATTTACCGACTTTTATTGACCAATCGGCATAAGCCAGCTGAAAATAAAGACGCGGAATAGATGTGAAATAGTCGCCATTTTGCCAGCCGTAATCAAAGGCGGCATCATTCCATGATTGACTGATCCATCCGTCAGTACCGAACAAAATTTCTGCTCCGAATCCCCAATCCCAGCCTTTTGAAGTATCGGCATCTTTGCGGGTATTCAGCCAAATTTGATTGACTTGCCAATCGGCGGAGCGCAATGTTGTTAGTAATGCGCTGTTGCCAGACGAAAAATCAGGCGAGGAAACATCCTGTCCTTTAGAATTGACGCTGGGTGAACGTGTTGTTGTTGTGCCGCGGCTGTTGGCATAAAAGCCGGTCTGAATCCAACCGTCAAATTTGATTTGTTCCAACAAGGAACCTTTTCCGTAACTGGACTTGCCGCTTTTGAACAACGGCAGCAATGAATTGTGCGAATACGATTCGCAAGAAACATCGGCTGCCGGTTCGCAAGGCGCGGTTACCGGTTCGCAAGGCGCGGCTGCCGGTTCGCAAGGTGAGGCTGCCGGTTCGCAAAGTGAGGAGTTAATAAACACTGATTCCGCCAACGTAACCGCCGGCGTAAAAAACAGAGTGAAAATCAACCCATATAAAAATTTTTTATCCATGATTTTTTTCTCCTTTAAATGGATGTGTTTAAATTGTCTTTGATAAGATATTGTTATACTTTTCATACTTTGAAATTTGGTTTCATTTTTTGTAACATAAAAATAACAAACGAAAATTACTGTAGAGACATAATGCGTTGTGTCTCGTTTTTCAGATGTCATTTCAATAATACTGACAACAAAAAATAACAGTAGTCAATTTATTTATTGTAACAAAAAATAAATTTTCAAATGTGAGCCGTATATCAAAATCTCGTTGGAAAATTTATCGTTGTTTAGATGTAAAAAAATCATAGAAAATTGATAGGAATAATAGATTTTACCGAATTAGAAATTGTTTTACCGTTATATTTGACGCATTTTATATCCTCTTTTTAACAATAGACTTAACTATCATATATCACGGACAAATATCACGGACATATATCACGGATTGTTGTTTTTTTGTGTCATTTTTTTGCCAAGAATTGATTTTTATTGGGTCTATTCCCAATATACTTTTCACACTTTAAATTTCGGTTTTCGTTTTAAACTAAACTCGCCGTGAAAGGACTATCGGATTAGTGGTCAGTGGTTAGTCCGCATGCGGAAATTCGTACCGGTTCTAAGTTCGAATCATTAAATTCATAACCGCTGCATTACGATTAATCTCTAATTTGTCCATTGCCGTAAATGATATATTTGTACGTTGTCAATTCTTTTATACCGCATGGACCTCTTGCGTGTAATTTATCAGTGCTTATTCCGATTTCTGCCCCAAGACCAATTTGACCGCCGTCATTAAACCGCGTACTTGCATTTATCATAACGGCAGAACTATCAATTCCCGCTGCGAATTTTCTTGCTGATTCTAAATCTTTCGTTATTATTGATTCAGTATGTTTATCACTGTAGAAATTTATATGTTTTATCGCTTCTTCAATTGAATCAACAATTTTTACAGAGATAACAGCGTCATGATATTCAGTTTTAAAATCGTCTTCTTTTGCCTGAATTGCTTGTGCAAAGATTTCACACGTTCTGTTGCAGCCTCGTATTTCTATTCCATTTAACATGAGTTGTTTCAATACTTGCGGTAAAATAGTTTTTGAAATATCAGAATGAACGACCAACGATTCAGCCGCATTGCAAACCCCTAAACGTTGACATTTCGAATTTACAGTAACATCAATAGCGGTTTTTTCGTCCGCCGTTTTATCAATATAAATATGACAATTACCTGCGAAATGTTTTATCACCGGCATTTTTGCTTCTTTTACAACACGCCGAATCAGACTTTCACCGCCTCTTGGAATTGTAACATTTATTAGATCATTCATTTTTAGAAAATTACCAACAACTTTATGGTCTGTATTTCGGACAAGTTGAACGGCGTCTGTCGGCAGTCCAGTTTTTTCGGCAGCTTCAGATAAAACTTCTGCTAATGCAATATTTGAATTTATAGCTTCTTTACCGCCGCGTAAAATTACAGCATTGCCGCTTTTAATACAAATTGCAGCCGCATCAGTCGTAACATTAGGACGAGATTCATAAATAAAAAAAATCACACCCAAAGGTACACGGACTTTTTGAACCTCAAGACCATTAGGACGAATATTCGATTCTATTATTCCGCCAATCGGTTCAGGAAACTTTTCGATCTCTCTGATTGCAATAACAATATCATTAAGCCGTTTTCGATTCAAAGATAATCTATCTATTTCCGCTGATTTCAAATTTGTTGCAGCCTCAATATCTTTGCGGTTTTCAGACAGAATATAATCTGTCCGTGATTCTATTAACTCTGCCGTCTTGCGTAACCAAGCATTTTTTATTTCACCGCTTATACTAGCCATGTTATAAGCAGATTCTGCCGCACGATTCGCAACTTCAAGACATTGAAGCTCCAAATGTTCCAAAGATTCCAAAGACTCTAAAGACTCTAAAGACTCATCATTTTCAAATTCTCGTTCTTCTTGAATTTCAATTTTTACCATATTTCTTTCTACCTTTTTTTGTAACCGTTCACGGAATTTTTTTTCTTTTTTTAATCGAGTTTTTCAATTTCTTGCAGCCATAATTGAACACATGCGTCACTTGGCATTCTCCAATCACCTCGCGGCGAAAGATTGACAGAACCTACTTTGACGCCGTCCGGCATACAACTTCTTTTGAATTGTTGACTAAAAAATCGTTTGTAAAACACTTTTAACCATTTTAATATTTCATCATCGGTATATGTTCCGTCAAAAGCAATTCTTGTTAAAAAGAATATTTTTCGCGGAGAAAAACCATACCGCAAAACATAAAATAAAAAGAAGTCATGCAATTGATACGGACCAACTAACTTTTCTGTTAATTGTGTCATACCTCCATTTAAATCTTTTGGTAAGAGCTCTGGACTAACTGGAGTGTCAAGAATATCGTACAATGTTTTTTTTACTTTTTCTTCAACACGATTTTCCACAATCCATCGGACTAAATATCTCACCAACGTTTTCGGAATCCCTGCATTCACACCGTACATCGATATATGATCGCCGTTGTACGTTGTCCATCCTAACGCTAATTCCGACATGTCGCCTGTACCTACAACTAATCCATTTTTTTGATTCGCTAAATCCATTAAAATTTGTGTTCGTTCTCGTGCTTGTGTGTTTTCGTAAGTTACATCGCAAATTGACGGATTATGTGAAATGTCTTTAAAATGCTGTTCACAAGCTGGGATTATATTTATGTTTAACGCTTCAATTCCGAATAAATCCATTAATCGAATTGCATTCGAATACGTCCGTTCTGATGTTCCGAAACCCGGCATTGTAACGCCGTAAATTACTCGCCGCGAGAGCTGTAATTTGTCAACTGTTTTGACACAAACCAGCAACGCAAGTGTCGAATCTAAACCGCCTGAAAGTCCTAAAATTAATGTCTTGGCTCCGGTATGAATATAACGTTGCGCTAAACCCAAAACTTGAATCGAAAATATCTCTTCACAACTTTCGTCATAATCATCAGCCAAAGGAATAAACGGAGCTGAATTTACTATTCTATTCAATTGATTCAACTCGCCGCATGGTTCTAATTTCGTTTCAACATTTTCGTAACGTTTATTTACATCGTTACTCGAATTGCAAATAAACGTTGTATTTTTCCGCCGTTCACTTTCCAGCATTTCAATATCGATATCACTGACAATCAATTGCTCTTCGAGCTGAAATCTTGCTGTTTCTTTCAGCAGTTTACCGTTTTCATAAATATACGCATTGCCTGCATAAACGGTATCTGACGTCGATTCACCAAAACCAGACGATGTATAAATATAAGCTGCATGACACCGTGCCGATTGCTGGGCAAGTAACGATTTCACATAATAACGTTTGCCAATCAACTCATCACTTGCTGAAATATTAAAAATCAATGAAGCACCAGCTTGAACATGATAAGAACTCGGAGGAATCACCGCCCAGACATCTTCACAAATTTCAATTGCAAATTTTCCGTTACAAAAATCAAAAAGGATATTATTACCAAATAATACCGTCTCATTGGCATACAAAATTTTCGATGGTAAATTGTCAGAATGATACGGCTTAAACCATCGTTTTTCGTAAAATTCAGAGTAATTCGGAAGAAATACTTTCGGTACGATTCCCAAAATTTTACCTTTAAAACAAACAATTGCACAATTATACAATTTAGAATTATGACAAATCGGAGAGCCGATAATAAAACAAATCGGTAATTCACGAGTTGATTTCAAGAGTTCAACAACGGATGCTTCTGATTCTTTAATCAAAGTCTGCTGGAAAAATAAGTCGCCGCAAGTGTAAGATGTTACTGATAGTTCAGGAAACGCAATAATTTGTATCTTTTGTTCTACAGCAAGTAAAAGTAACTCGCCGATTTTTTGTACATTAAATTTACAATCTGCAACTCTAACAGACGGAACTGCTGCACCAACTCGTACAAAACCAAAATTATCCATAGTAAATTTCTCAAACATTGTAATATATCTGTAGAATATTTTTAAATCACAACAATAGAGTTGCAATGCCTTGCGGCTCTACTTTGATTAGTTGATGATTAGTTGAAACGGTTAATGTAAAAAACAAATATTCCAATAAAATATTCATTGAAATATAGAAACACAAGGCATTGTATCTCTATAGAAATTTTTCGTTTATTATTTTATGTTACAAAAAATAAAACCGAATTTCAATGTACAATGAGTTTATTACAATTCACCTGATAAATTTCAATGAAATAAGATAATAAAATTACTGTAAAACGATAAGAAACACGAAAGCGGATAAGTATATTCCATTATTCAAAAAAAGGAATAGAGATGATATTGAGAAAATTCAAAATGTCAACAGAACAGCTGCAAAAATAGAACCGCAAAGCATTATGCCTTTACAGAATTTTTTGTTTATTGTTTTAACGTTACAAAAAATATGGTGAAAAATAAGGTTCGTGAAAAATAAACTTGAAACCTTTGAAAAATTCCGCTGATATATACTATTCATACTTGAAAATTTCGTTTGTTTCGTATTTCAGAAAAATACAAATTTATTATCCCAAAATTTTATTTTTTGGAAAAAAACGCATCTCATTCGTCTTATTACTGTTTTTAGCGGAATTGAAATCGTGTAACTAATGAGTTAATTACTTCTTTTCAATTATTCTTTCAAAATATCAGGATAATAAACACGTTCATGTCTCACAATGAAAATCATGCCGTAATCATTCAACTTTTGGACGAGAATGTTCGGGCGTTGACACTTTTTGCTCGGCAATGGGATTCAGTGAGTTTGGGTACCAATGCAGAAGATATTGTTCAAGAAGCATTTTTACGGTTGTTAAAGGAATCGACTTTTCCAAAATCACCGAAAGCATGGTTATTCCGTGTCGTGAGAAATTTGTC
>JAITKS010000037.1 GCA_031278315.1 Planctomycetaceae bacterium
ACTGATATATTACATTCGTTTTTTATTTTTTTAATTGAAAATATTGTCAATAAACGTTGCAATATTTTTTAATAACTACAACTTGTTTTTGAGTCAAAAAATTGTCTATGTTTTCGCCCGGCAAGGGCAATTTAAGTTTAAAACGAAAACCGAAATTTAAAGTGTGAAAAGTATATTTACGCAATTATTTACTAATTTTTATGTCAGATATTATAGTCAAAGGTGCGCGGGAGCATAATTTATGCGATGTTGATCTTGTTTTACCCCGCAATAAATTAATTTGTTTTACGGGAGTTAGCGGTTCAGGTAAGAGTTCGTTGGCATTCGATACACTTTATGCTGAAGGTCAGCGCCGTTACGTTGAGAGTTTGTCTAGTTATGCGCGGCAATTTTTGTGTCAGTTGCCTAAACCTAATGTTGATAAGATTACTGGTTTGAGTCCGTCTATTTCTATATCGCAGAAATCCGGCGGTCAAAATATGCGTAGTACGGTTGGCACGATAACCGAGATATATGATTTTCTCCGTGTACTTTATGCACGTGTTGCAACTGGATATTGTCCGAAATGCGGCAAACCGATTTCAGCTCAAACGCGTCAGCAGATAATCGATCAAATAGAGATGATTCCTGAAAAAACACGTCTTGCCATACTTGCTCCGGTTGTTCGCAAGCAAAAGGGTGAATTTAAGGATTTATTTTCCGAGCTTTCACGGCAAGGTTATAGCCGTGCTAGAGTCGATGGTCTATTTGTACGATTAAACGACAACTTAAAACTTGACCGTCAAATGCGGCACGATGTCGAAGTTGTGATAGATCGTTTGACTCTGTCTGGAGCAAGCGGACACAACAGACTCGCCGAAGCTGTCGAGCGTGCTCTTGGAATTGGCGGAGGTCATATAATTATTACGTCGGATAATTCTGCTGATTCTGCTGATACTGCTAACTCTGTTGATACTGCTAATTCTGCTAATTCTGTTGATTCAATGTTGAATTCGGCAGTTTCGCCTGTATCTTTTTTTACGTTGCAGTTTGATCCTTTTTCTATTATGTCCAATCGAAATCAATTTATTGAATTATCATTATCAGCGAATTATGCGTGTACGGATTGTAATTTAAGTTTTGAATCACCTAGTCCTCAGCTTTTCAGTTTTAACACGCCTCGCGGGATGTGTCCGAAATGTGACGGATTGGGCGAAATAAATATGTTTGATCCAGACTTGCTTATTCCAGATAAATCGAAATCATTTCAGCAAGGTTGTATTATTCCAGTCGGCAAGTGGCGGGAACTTGGACGTTGGCAAAGACATATATTTCAAGGTGCAGCGCAGGCGTTAGAGAAGTCTTATAATCTTAATCCGCATACTATTCTTGAAACGGCGTGGGAAGAACTTGCTCCGAATATTCAGAATGCTTTACTTTGGGGAACAGGCAATTTACATATTACTTATACTTGGAAAAACAGCAGTTTTATAGAGCAAAAATGGGGCGGACAATATGAAGGAATAATTCCGCAGATGCTTAATCAATTCCGTGAAACAAAAAGTAAAATACAGCGTCAAGAGATGGAAAAATACATGCGTGTAATGAAATGCAATTACTGTCAAGGTGACCGTCTAAACGAACAAGCACGGGCTTTCAAACTTGAGACGGCGTCTGAAGAATTTACAGTGAAAAATTTATCGTTACCGGAATTGTGTAAGTTGCCGATAAATATGTTACAAAAGTTTTTTTCTGGTTTAGCATTGTCTGAAACGGGCAAAAAAATTGCCGAAGAAGCACTGAAAGAAATACGCAACAGATTAGGATTTCTTGTTAATGTTGGTCTTGAGTATCTTGCGCTTGGACGAACTGCGCCGACTTTATCCGGCGGCGAGTTACAACGTATAAGATTAGCGAGTCAGATTGGCAGCGGTCTAGTTGGTGTATTGTATATTTTGGACGAGCCGTCGATTGGATTACATCCGAGAGACAACAATCGTTTGCTTTCAACTCTTACAAATTTACGTGATCTCGGCAACACTGTAATTGTTGTCGAGCATGACGAAGACACAATGCGGGCTGCTGATATGTTGGTCGATTTCGGACCAGGTCCAGGTATTCACGGCGGAAAAATTGTATCGAATCTTATCAAATCGGAAGAGGTGATTTCAAAATTCAATATCAACTCGCAAGATTATGCGGACTCGCTCACGTTGAAGTATTTAACGGGAGAAGAATCTATTCCGGTTCCGCAGTACCGCCGCCGTGTTAATGATGAACGTAAAATAATTATTCGAGGTGCGGAACATAATAATTTGAAAAATATTGATATTGAAATTCCGCTTGGCATGTTTGTTTGTGTTACAGGTGTAAGCGGTTCGGGGAAGAGTTCATTGGTAAATGATATTTTGGTTGAGGGATTGAACCGTGATTTGAATCGCGGTTATGGTAATCCCGGCAAGCATCGCGGAATTGACGGAATTAATCAACTCGACAAAATGATCGATATTGATCAATCGCCGATCGGACGCGGGGGACATTCTAATCCGGCAACTTATATTAAAGTTTTTGATGAAATACGGCATTTGTTCGCGGAGATTCCTGAAGCGAAGCTAAAGGGGTATGAACCGGGACGATTTAGTTTTAACATTAAAGGCGGACGGTGTGAGGCTTGCGAAGGGCGAGGTGTACAAAAATTAGAAATGGATTTTCTAGCAGATGTTTATGTAACTTGTGAATCGTGTCAAGGGCGTCGATTTAATCACGAGACTTTAGCAATTCGGTACAAAGGCAAGTCAATTGATCAAGTTCTAAATATGAGTGTAGAGGAAGCGGTTGAACATTTTGAGAATCATCCAAAGATAAAACATTACTTGTCGATGCTTAATCGAGTCGGACTCGGTTACATGAAATTGGGGCAGCCTTCGCCAACGTTATCGGGCGGCGAAGCACAACGAATAAAATTAGCAAAAGAGTTAGTAAAAAGAAGTACAGGAAAAACGTTGTACTTGCTAGATGAACCGACAACAGGTTTACATTTCGCAGATATAAAAATGCTCCTAAGAGTATTACACGATTTCGTAGATAATGGTAATACTGTACTTGTTGTTGAACACAATCTTGATGTAATAAAAACCGCTGATTGGATTATCGATCTCGGCCCCGAAGGAGGTAACGAAGGAGGATATATTGTTGCAACAGGTACGCCCGAAATGCTCGTTAAATGTGAAAATTCGTACACCGGTAATGCGTTAAAAAGATACCTCGAAAAAGAATCTGTAACGGCGGTAGAATCGAAATTGTCTATTGGTTCTATTCAAAATAAATTACAAAATCAAGCTGAAAGTTCAAGCAAAAAAACAGCATCAGAAAAAACAGCGTCGGAAAAAACAGCGTCAGAAAAAACAGTGTCGGAAAAAACAGTGTCGGACAAAACGGTATCGGGTCAATCGGTTACATCTCTTGATGCGGTGATTGTTCGCGGGGCGTCGGAACATAATCTTAAAAATGTTTCAGTTGAGATTCCGCGTGATAAGATGACGATTTGTTCGGGACCGAGCGGCAGCGGGAAGTCATCTTTTGCGATGGATACGATTTATGCGGAAGGTCAACGCCGTTATGTTGAGAGTTTATCGAGTTATGCACGTCAATTTATAGGTCAATTGCAGAAACCGCATGTAGAGCGGATAGAAGGTTTATCACCAGCGATAGCAATTGAGCAGAAAGCGGTTTCTCATTCACCGCGTAGTACGGTTGGTACAATTACGGAGATACAGGATTACTTGCGTGTATTATTTGCCAGACTTGGGGTTTCGTATTGTCCAGATTGTAATATTCCGGTCGGCACGCAAACGCTTGATGAAATTATTGCGAAAATAATGTCGAATCCGGTTACGGGCAAGTTAATGATTGCGGCTCCGATAAATATCGAGGTCGGGCAGATTTATGAAGAACTCTGGAAACGGTTACGTTCTGAAGGATTTAGCCGAGTTCGAGTCGATGGTGTTTTGTATTCGTTGGAAGTGAATGAAAAGAGTTTGTTAAATGAAAGGGGTTTGTTAAATGAAAAGGGTTTGCCTGATATTGATCGGCGGCGGCATCATAATATCGAGTTAGTAATTGATCGGATTGTGTTACGTGATGATCAATCCAGCAGAATGAGAATTGCGGACAGTGTAGAAAACGCATTATCGATAGGACAAGGTGTAGTTCATGTAATTGAAGTTGATGAAAATAAACCGGAGACAAAATGGCAGCGTTCTATTCATAGTCAACATTTGGCGTGTGAAAATTGCGGACGCAGTTTTGAGCGTCTTACGCCGCATCATTTTTCGTCAAATTCACCGCTTGGCTGGTGTCCGAATTGTGAAGGACTAGGTATTCAGAGAGGTGCAAATCCTGCTGTTTTTCTGCAAGACCCAAAGCTAACAATTGCTGAAGGCGTAGTGAAATTATTACCAGATTCCAAAACGGTTATTGGTAATGCGATGTTAAAAGTTTTTTCTGAACAAACAGGAATACCGTTAAATGTTCCTTTTGAACAACTCGACGCAAGATTAAAAAGAATAATTTATCACGGAGCGGGCGATCAAGAATTTAATGTCAAGTTTGAAATAAATTCAAGTAATTCCAATAAAGAACTTGCTAACGAATCTTCGTCGAATGATTATTCATCGAATGATTCTCAAACAAAAGATTCTTTATCGAATGATTCTCAAACGAAAGGTTTTTTAACGAAAGAGTTATCATTGAAAGTGCAGTCGAAAGGTTCGGCCAATTCGACAAAAAAAGTTATATCAGGCGTGAAATCTAGCGGCGTGAAATCTAGCAGTGAGAAATCTAGCGGTGAGAAATCTAGCGGCGTGAAATCTAGCGGTGAGAAATCTAGCGGAGTTAATAATGAAATTAGTTTATTGGAGACAGTTGAGTTTTCGTTTCAGTACAAGGGACTTTATGCGGCGGTTGATGAGGCGTCTCGGCTTGTACCGTCGTTTCGTGTGATGGAAGACATGGTTTTAGACGAAGTAGAATGCGGCGTTTGTATGGGGAGCAAGTTACGTGATGATGTATCGGCGGTGCGGTTATTTGGTTATACGATGGATCAGATTTGCAGATTTCCTTTAGGCAAGTTAGCTGAAATAATTCGGGGTTGGAAGTTATCGGAGGTAGAGCAGCAGGTTGCGAGTGATTTATTAGTTGAAATTACGAATCGTTTACAATTTTTGATTGACGTCGGATTAGACTATTTAACGTTATCGCGATCAGCACCGACGTTATCCGGCGGTGAGATGCAGCGGATACGTTTAGCGGCACAAATAGGCAGCGGACTTGTTGGAGTTCTTTATGTATTAGATGAACCGACGATAGGATTACATCCGCGAGACAATCGAAAATTGATTGAAGCGTTAAAAAAGTTGAGAGATTTAGGCAATACGTTAGTTATAGTGGAACATGATAAAGATGTAATTATGGGGGCAGACAAAATTTTAGATTTCGGTCCTCAAGCCGGAAAATTCGGCGGTGAAATTGTCGCGCAGGGTAATCCGGAGCAAATCATGAAACAAAAGAGTTCTGTAACTGGTGCATATTTAAGCGGACAAAAACAGATTCCGATACCAAAAAACAGAAGAATTTTAATTTCTCAAGCAAAAAAGTGTCCAACAAGAATTAAAAATATTTAATAAAAATTTTGCGGTAATATATCGGTGAAA
>JAITKS010000038.1 GCA_031278315.1 Planctomycetaceae bacterium
CTGATATATTACATTCGTTTTTTATTTTTTTAATTGAAAATATTGTCAATAAACGTTGCAATATTTTTTAATAACTACAACTTGTTTTTGAGTCAAAAAATTGTCTATGTTTTCGCCCAGCAAGGGCAATTTAAGTTTAAAACGAATACCGAAATTTAAAGTGTGAAAAGTATATTAACAACAATTATAGTTCCGTTCCTCCATTACGCTGATTATTGAGCCGATAATCTGATCGTCCTTTCATGGCTGTTTTGATTAATCCTTAAAATTCATAACCCAAAAAAATTTTGAAATGAAAAATAATCTAAAGTTAAAAAAGCGAAACTCCCGTAAAGAGAATACAATTTTCAAAATTGATAATACGAATAATGGTCAAATTGATCTGGAGCAATTTAGAGATGATTCGAGGTCTATCAATTCGCGTAAATCAAGTAACAAGAAAAGCCGGTTTCGCAATTCGGATAAATTTCGTGACAGTAGTGATTCGCAACACGGCAACAAGAGTTCTCGAAATAAAGATAAAGATAAAGATAAAAATACGCAAAAATACAATACGAAAATCTCAAAGACAAAACGTAATATTGGCAGTGAATCTTTTGAGAAAGAATCAGTTGGGTTGCGTGTAGTCGGCGGAAAATTTCGCGGCAGCAGTTTAGCTTATGCCGGTGATAATCGAGTTCGACCGATGAAAGATCGAGTTCGGGAAGCAGTGTTTAATTTGATTGGTCCCGAAGTACGCGGAAAACACGTAATCGATCTTTTCGGCGGTACCGGTGCTTTGGCAATTGAGGCAATAAGTCGAGGAGCTGCCGCCGCAACAATAATCGAGATGCATCTGCCGACCGCAACTATGTTGCGAAAAAATCTTGAATCGCTTAATTTAATTGAAAGTTGCTGCCTGTGTAAAACCGACGCATTTTTTTGGGCAAAGAACAAGACGGTCCATCCGCTTGACGGCAATGCGTGGATAGTATTCTGCTCACCGCCGTATTCGTTTTATGCCGAGCGGGAAAATGAAATATTAGAAATGTTAGATAATTTATTAGTATCTGCTCCAATCGGTTCTATTTTTGTGATCGAGTCGGACAATCGTTTTGATTTTAGTCATTTACCGATTCAGCCGGCAGAAAATAAAATACGTTCTTATCCGCCTGCCGAAATTGCTGTCTTTTTTAAAAAGTCTGAAATACAACACGGCGGCGAAACAATCGTCGATAATAACGCAGACAACAACACTCCATACGCAATAAATTAAAATTCGACTTGATTAAAATCAAAGTAAACATATCAGAGGAATTTTTGCAGTCATCATTTTTTTGCTGTCATCATTATATATAGTAAAGTATTAATCAAACCAGCCCTGAAAGAGCGTCAGGAAAAACTTAAAACGATTTACAATTTAATTAACTCAAATCTTAAATTTTAAATCTTAAATCTTAAATTTTAAATCTTCTGCTCTTTTAGGGCTAATGTACGAAACAACAGTTCCGCTGAAATATTACTCCAAACCGAATTTTCAAGTTTGAGGAATCTATCAACCGCCTGTTGGTATTGGAGTTCCTATTCTTCCGGGTACAACTCCTGTACAATTAAGATTGTCGCACGGATTACATACAGGTTCACATGGAGTACATGGTTGAACAGGTTCGCATGGATCGCAATTGCTCTTTGTATCGTGACTTAAATAAAGGTTATCTGTACGGTTTTTAACTACCGGAAAAAACGATCCCGATCGGCAAAAACCGTTGAGTCCATCTGACGTGCAACCGACAGCAGATGACACCAAAAAAATCGTCAATACACTAAATAACGTTAACTTCTTCATGAAGGTTTCTCCTTGAAAAAAAATTTGTGCTAGGGGGAAAAGGTAAATCGCAAGTTAATCATGTTGTCATATCAAACGTACTAATAACTCGTGTTGAATTATGTTAGTCAAGAAAATAAAAAATACTTTCTTTTTAGTAACAATCGAAATTTACCGAAATCAAAACACGAGCAACTCGAATTTACCAACATAAAAACGTAATACCAGATTTTAATTTTAATCTGTTCTTGCTTTAATTTCCGGTTCGATCGGTCTGCTTACAATCGGAAAGCAGATTTTAATGAGTGCGCAATTTTATCGCCGAAAATTACAGTACGAGTTAAATACAATTATGCAAACCTGCGTTTGATAACATATTCACGAATTTCAAGAACAAATTGTTTAATACGTTATGCAGGTAAATTCATACAAGTCAAAAAGACACCGGAAATCAAATCAACAAAGATAAACAAACTTACTTGAACTATCGACGGACAAACAAACAACGATTTGGGGGAATGGGAACGGATAATTGTCAAAAGCTGAAAAACATTGAATCAAAAATTATAATCATATACGCCGTACTATGAATTTCGGTATGTTAAAGCATATTCATCAAAAGCTGATTTCCAATAGATAAATAGGGAAGCAGTTAAGTAAGCAGTCAATTCAAACCGAAAATTCAAATGCAAGCAATTTAATCGCTGACCTGTTATTACAAAGTTGATTTGATAAGTTTCCTGATGTCTCCATACTCTACACTATACTTGAACAAAAGCAAATAAAATAAGAAAAATATAGACCTCTAATATTTCTCATTGCAATTATAATCGTCGCCAATGGATTATTTTAAACTATTCGTAGTATAGTCAGCGAAAATTCCCGCCGAAGATTTCACATATATTTTACGAAAAAATTTTATTCAACTAATATATTACCAAAAAGATTGTAATGTACTTATCATGCTGTGAATTTGGAGATACAAATAAATGTATATCGATCTGATTGACATTATGAAATTAAAATAGATAATACCGAATCTTATGTTTTTGACTTTTAAATTTACCTTTAAATATTAAGAGTTAAATAAACATTTCAGTAAAAAATTTAAACAGACTTATCGTGAATTGTCAGCTGGAACCGTCTGCTAGATATCAACGGACAAGACTTTTATATATAAGATATGAAAACAAAATAACGCCGAAAACAATTGTTTATTTTATGAATTTTTCTTTCTTTTTCGGCGTTTTCCGTTTTTAGATTTTTGCTGAATAATAGATAATGATATAAATTTTTTCTTACTAAATTTTGTAAACCATATACGCATCGTACTATGAATTTCAGCGGTTTAAGGGCGAGTAATTCAAATAATTCCAAACCTGCGGATCAAACTGAAAATTCAAGTAAGAGCAATTTAAAAAAGTTATGTTTCATAATGAAATTGAATCGACTATTAAATCGGCTGAATTAACGAAATCGACTGAACCGGCTAAATCGACAGAACCGGCGGAATCGACTGAATCGATAGAATCGACGATTGAATCGTCGCGGGCACGTCGAGTTGTGCTTAAAATTTCGGGGGAATGTTTTTGTCCGCCTAATGAGCGCGGTATTTCGATGAGTTCGGTGTCGATTCTTGCGAATCAGGTAGCAGTTGTTGCGCGTAAGGGAATCCAAATTGCGATAGTGATGGGAGGCGGTAATATTTTACGCGGCGGTCAGTTTAAAGCTGCTAATATTGGAATACAAGAATCGACTGCACATTATATGGGTATGTTAGCGACAGTAATTAACGGATTAGCATTACAAGATGCAATTGAGTTAGTCGGGCAGCCGACTCGATTGATGAGTGCTTTTGCGATGGATGTTGTCGCCGAGACGTATATCCGCAGGCGGGCAATGCGGCATTTAGAGAAGGGGCGAATTATTTTACTAGCGGGCGGAACGGGGAGTCCATTTGTTACGACTGATACGGCTGCCGCACAACGTGCTCTCGAATTAAGTGCTGATGTCTTATTGAAAGCAACAAAAGTTGACGGCGTTTACAGCGATGATCCCGAACGGAATCCGCAAGCTGTTTTCTATCCTGAAATCCCTTACGAAGATATCTTAAAGCAGAATTTAAGGATCATGGACAAAGAATCTATCGCAAAATGTGCCGAACATAATATGCCGATAATGATATTTAATTTCAGACGTCAAGGAAATCTTGAACGCGCTCTAATGGGGGAAAGAGTCGGAACGTTAATCAGTTGAGTGTTAATGGTTAATGAAAACGATAATTTGACATTGTTAGAGAATAATCATAATAACGGGATATTTCTAAAACAAAAAAAATGGTAATATAAAAAAAGGAAATACCAAATGATATACTCTAATTTTAAACATAATTTTCCAAACGAAGCTATTACAATTTTCAACTGATATATTACAAAAATTTGTAAAGTGTATTAAAGTGTATTTTTATTTATTTTTATTTTTTTTGTCGATGATTGTTCAAGCCGCTGTAGGTTTCGCGCTGGCGATGTTTCTACGCGACTGGTATTTAGAAGACATAAAAAAACTACGTGAATTACACGCCGCCGAGAAACAAGAATCGCAAGATAATTCTAAAAATAACGCCGAAAATAACACCGAAAACGAAAACGAAAATGGAACCGAAAATGGAACCGAACATGAAAACAATATGCCGGAAACAAACAATAACGAAATTTCTGACAACGCAAAAGACAATAAAAATAATCTTGAAAATAATAATGAAAATCAATCTGACATAAATCCTGAAACCGCAGACACGCAAAATTTAACAAATGAAAACAATATAGAAAATGATCTAGATAGTACAAAAACTCAATCTCAAACAATAGCTGAATTACAACAGATCGGGGACAAAGAAATTAACGTTACAGAAAATAAAAATGAAGCTGAAGACAATTATGAAAATCAAATTGATTTGAACGGCGAAATTGATAAGCAAGATATGAATGTAATTGAAATAGATGAATATAACAAAAGTAATCAATCTGATTATAAGGTCGATGAAATTATAGAAAATATGTTGAGTGAATCGGCATCGAATTTGTCAACGGATATAATTGAACAGATCAGTAATTTACCTGAAATGTCTGAAATGTCTGAAATAAGTGATACAAATCCGGACACGCAAATTGATTCACAACAATTTGATTTTACAGATAGTAATTATTCAACGTTGCAAAATAATTTTAACACTGATAATGAAACAGGCGAAAATTTGTCACAAGGTGAGACTGCCGCTGAAATCCCGGAAGATTATGTTCCTGAATCTGCTGACAATGTGCAAACTGTTAGTTTCGATTCAGATATTGAAACAGAAAATAACACAATAGACTTGACGGATATCACAGATGAATATTTAGACAGTAATATGAAAGACATTTCGCAAACTGCAATTGAGGTTTTAGGTGAAAATTTCGATTTCGATTCGTTGTTAGCGGAAGCCAAAGTTGTAGATATTACAGAGGCGGAAAATAAAAATGATGGTACAAAATTGGAATCAGATCAAACGATAGCTCTTGATTTAAAATCTGAAATTGAATCTGAAATTGAATTTGGATCAACGATACAAAAATCTGAAAATGTGCGGGACATTGAAACGAATAATTTGATTGACACGGTTATAAGTACGTTTGATATTTCTGTACCGATACCGCAGGAATTAGAAAATTTCAGCAGCAATTGTGCGCAGGAATCAATGCCGATTTTTCCAATCGGCATGATTCAAAAAGAAGACGCAATTGTATCCGGCAACAAACAAACATTCGCAGAATTTACTCCTCCGATCTACGTAAGAAAAAAGAAAAAGAAATAACGAAATACAATCCTCACACCTGCAAATTTATTTCTTGTTACAATAAATAAATTGAATATTATTGCATTATCTCTTGAGAATACAAAACAAACAAAATAACAAAATACACAAAATTTATTGTTTTATACCTTGTCTCAAAAACAGATATTGAGAACGATCTAAAACAACAACTATTTCCGTTTTCTGTCGAAGATATTAAAACGTGAAAAAACTGTACAGTATGATTTCATCCAAGTACGGCGAAAAACATTATTGGGAAAATTGGGCGAAAGATGTTGCGGAAATTGCTCAAAAACATTGTGAGCAAATTCGGTACTTGGTAGATACGGATGAGCATAAAAATGATTTTCATACTTTTCTGTATCATTTACGAAAGAACATCAACGATAATGTAAACGAAGACGAAGCAATAGAAATGTTAGCGCAACATAAAATCACGAAACCCGTTTTTGACGCTCTTTTTGGCAGTTCAGAATTTTCTCATCATAATCCGGTTTCGCAAGCTCTTGACCGTATGATCAATTTGTTGGGAGATATTGAAAGTGATACATCGCCGCTTGCCGGTTTTTATGCGGGAGTTAAACGCCGAGTTAAAGGAGTTCAAACGGCAGCAGGAAAACAACGGATTATTCTTGAATTGTACGATAAATTTTTCAAAGCTGCATTCCCGAAAATGTCTGAACGGCTTGGAATTGTTTACACTCCAATTGAGGTTGTCGATTTTATTCTGCACAGTATTGACTCTATTTTGAAAACAGAATTCGGCAGCGGATTCGACACAAAAAATAACGATATTCTCGACCCGTTCACCGGTACCGGAACATTTATTGTACGTTTATTGCAAAGCGGATTGATTCCGCAAAAGAATTTACGTTACAAATATGAACATGAAATTCATGCGAATGAAATTGTATTGTCGGCGTATTATATTGCGGCGATTAATATTGAAAATACGTTTCATGAAGTTATCGGCGAAAAGAACAAAAAATATACGGCGTTTCCCGGAATCGTGTTGACCGATACTTTTCAAACGATAGAAGAATCGCAAAAAGAATTTCTTGAAATATCATCGGGCAACAACACGCATTCAAAACAAAAGATTACGATCATTATTAGTAATCCGCCTTATTCTGCCGGTCAAAAAAGCGAAAACGATAATAATAAAAATCTCAAATATCCGAAACTTGATAAACGAATTTCTGAAACGTATGCGGAGGCGTCAACGGCAACAAATAAAAAGAATCTTTACGATTCGTATATTCGTGCGATACGTTGGGCGTCGGATCGAATAAGTGATAAGGGTGTCATTGGTTTTGTGAGTAATGGTTCATATATTGATAGTAATTCAATGGACGGTTTACGAAAATATTTAGCCGATGAGTTTACAGATATTTATGTTGTCAATTTACGGGGTAATCTTCCAATTCAGCGAATGACAAAAGAAATGGCGAAAAAAGAAGGCGGAAATATTTTTGGTTCTAGTTGCCGATCTTTAATTGCGATTACGATATTTGTGAAAAATCCGAATAAGAAATCGGAATATCGCAAAATTCATTATCACGATATCGGCGATTATCTTGATCTCAAAACGAAATTAGAAAAACTCAAGGAATTTAAAAGTATTGAAAATATCGATTGGCAACTTATTACACCAAACCAAAAACACGATTGGATCAATCAACGCAAAGATGATTTCGATTCGTTCTTTTTGTTAGCCGGCAAGACAAAAAACGAAACAACAATATTTGATATTTTATCAATGGGAGTTGCAACAAATCGTGATGCATGGTGTTACAATTTTTCCGAATATAAGTTGACAAAAAACATGAAACGCATGATCAATTTTTACAACAAACAACGGAAAAAATATCAAGAACATAAAAAGACTCGGAAAATAAATACAAAAACTGTTGACGAATTTATTGATAGTAATCCGGCAAAAATTAGTTGGGATAGATCAGCTAAAAATAAATTGAAACAAAATACAATATGTAAATTTAAAAATTCATCAATTATGAAAGCGATGTATCGTCCGTTTTGTAAATTTTATCTTTATTTTGGTATTGATTTTAATGCTAGTCCGGGTAAAAATTCAAAAATTTTTCCTAATCCTGAAACGGA
This sequence comes from Planctomycetaceae bacterium, assembly GCA_031278315.1. Taxonomy (GTDB): domain Bacteria; phylum Planctomycetota; class Planctomycetia; order Pirellulales; family Thermoguttaceae; genus WRKP01. The sequence goes on from JAITKS010000038.1 coordinate 7,776, forward strand.
AAATGCCGTGATTAGCGTTTGCGGAAAAGGCGGCGGAAAAGAGTTTTCAACATTTATTCACAATACACTTGTTGACTTAAATCTACAGGATGCTGGAACGCAATGTTTTCCTTTTTATGTTTATGAAACAGTTGACAAGACAGATAAATTGTCATCAAACAAAAAGAATGAATCGGTAATTTCTTGTCGTGAAAATATCACTGATACAGCGTTGCAAAAATTCTGCGAACATTACAAAGACAACACGATTACAAAGCGGGATATTTTTTATTATGTTTATGGAGTGTTGAATAGTCGGGAATATCAAGAGCGTTTTTCGCCGGAGTTGAAAAAGCAGTTGCCGCGTATTCCGTTTGTTAAAGATTTCAGAAAATTTTCTCAAGCCGGAAAACAATTAGCAAATTTACATCTGAATTACGAAACGTTGAAACCTTATAAATTAAAAGAAACAAAAAACGGCGAGATCAATTATCGTGTAACAAAAATGAGTTACGCAAGCAAAACCGATAAGACAAAAATCATCTACAATAAAACATTAACTCTTGAGAATATTCCCAAATATGCGCAACGATATATCATCAATGGCAAATCAGCGTTGGATTGGATTTTGGATCGTTATCAAATTTCAACTCACAAAGAAAGCGGAATAATCAACGATCCAAATGATTGGTGTGAAGAACAAAACGATCCCGAATATATCGTGAATTTAATAAAACGTATAATCACACTAAGCGTAGAAAGTGTCAAAATTATTGATACGTTACCGGAAATGGGAATTTAAACAAAAACGCAAAAGTAAACCGAAAAATTAAAATTCGATAAACGATATTTATAGATTTCGTATTTAGATATTTTTTTGACAGGACTGTAGGATAGTGGTTAGTGGTTAGTGGTTAGTGGTTAGTCCGCATACAGACAAACACGTTTGACGCAACCGTAGGGGCGTATCGCATACGCCCTACGCACACGCCGTAGGGGCGTATCGCATACGCCCCTACGCATACGCCCTAATCTTATTTTTTTTTATTAACCACAGAGGACACAGAGAACACAGAGAAATCAGATTTTATAATTTTAGATTTTAAATTTTATATTTTGTGATAATTTATCAAAATTGATTTTGTGATAATTTATCAATTATTTGTTGTAATTTATCCATTGATTCCGTGTGTGGTGAGTACACCACGCACGGCTATA
>JAITKS010000073.1 GCA_031278315.1 Planctomycetaceae bacterium
TTGAGCTATGTTAGGGTCAAGATAATTCTCAAAGAAATTACCGGACACATCCAAATCGGCAAATATCGAGCGAAAAAGTAAATCGTGAGGATGAGTTAAATCCTGATTATTTTGATTAGTTTTTTTGATAGCGTTCATTGAATTTTAGTAATTATTTAATATATACAGTGAAAAATTTAATTTGAAATACACAATCTGAAACACAGTAAATAGGGACTTGTAACTACTCTTACTCGAATTTTCGGTTTGAGTTACTTTTCTGAATTAAATCTATCAGAAATTCCATGTTCAATGTGAATAATAACAAAAAACTGAAATTTAATGCAATAGCAGTTTAAAAATATTTTATACTCGTTAAAATAGCTGTTAAATTTTTTGTAAACTTCTAAATATGTTTAATTTTATACGCTTTGTACTAAGAATTTTGGCGGTATTAGTGTATTTAGCAAGTCTGATTTTCGAGATTCTGATTTTCGAGATTAGGTAAGTTGGTAACTCAAATCAAAAATTCAAGCGAGAGCAGTTCAAAAAAAATTTTTGTGAAAAAGTTATCTATTTTCGTTACAAAAAATAAATATCATATTCGTTTTTTATTTTGAAATTCGATTATGAAAAAAATTCCAAAAAACTTAAACTTAAACTTAAAACTTAAAAATAAAAATAAATGGATATAATTAAATTTTCAATAATCAATCCGGTCAAAGTAGCGGTTGGAGTGTTGCTTGTTATTTTGTTCGGTATATTGGCATTGACAGATGTTCCTATTCAAATGACGCCGGATGTTGAACGTCCGGTTGTTTCAGTTCGTACAACTTGGCAAGGCCGTAGTCCTGAAGAAATTGAGAAGTCGATTATCATGGAGCAAGAAAAAAAGCTCAAGACATTACAGGGGCTTTACAAAATGACTTCTAATGCTTCTCTTGGTCAAGGCAGTATTGAATTAGAGTTTACAGTTGGATACGACATGAGCCGTGCCGTTCAAGAAACTTCGAATCGTCTTAATGAAGTCCCGCGTTATCCTGATGATGTTGATAGACCTGTAATTCGTGCTGCCAGTGCTAATACAGATGAATCAATTGGGATTGGTCTTTTGCAATCTAAAACTGATCCTTATTTTGAAATGTCGGAATTTTACGATTATGCTGACAGATTTATCAAGCCGGCTTTTGAGCGTATCAAGGGTTTAGCGGAGGTTAATGTTTTTGGCGGCCGTGAGCATGAGGTACAAATTAGATTTGATCCGGTTGTGTTGGCTCAATCTGGGGTTTCGGTTGATGAGCTTCGTGCGGCGTTGATTGCTGACAACTTAAATGAATCTGCGGGTGATATGGCAAATGGCCGTATTAATGTTCGTGTGAGAGTGCTGGGACGTTATTCCGATCTCGAACCGATTCGTAATGTGATTGTAAAGTATATTGATGGTGCGCCGGTATATTTAAGGGACATTGCGACGCCGCATTTAGTATTACAGAAAAACACGTATTTTAATGCGAGCAAGGGGCAAACATCGATGTCTATACATTTTCGCCGTGATACGGGTGCGAATGTGTTGAGTGTAATGTCTGATGTAAATGCTCTTGTTAAAGAAATAAACAAAGAGCCGGACGCAAATGGATTTGGCGGAGGATTACTTTCAAATTACAAGAATGACAGGTATCAAATTAGATTTCGTATGATTTATGACGATTCGAATTATATTAACAAGGCGGTTGGTTTAGTTCAAGAGAATATGTTTCAGGGCGGTGTTTTAGCTGTTATTGTTCTATTGATTTTTTTACGTAGTTTACGTCCGACGTTTATTGTATCTTTTGCGATTCCGATTTCTATTATTGGGACGTTTGTAGTGATGTATATTGCGGGTCGAAATATAAATGTGATTTCGCTTGCGGGGCTGGCGTTTGCGATTGGCATGGTGATAGATTGTGCGGTTGTTGTGCTGGAGAATATTGACAGGCATTTACATTTGGGCAAGCCGCCGATTAAAGCAGCTTATGATGGTACGCGTGAAGTTTGGGGCGCGGTACTTGCTCAAACTTTGACAACGGTTGTAGTCTTCGGTCCGATTTTAACTATCGAGGAAGAATCGGGGCAGCTTTTTTGTGATTTAGCGATTGCTGTTTCGGCTTCAGTTTTGATTTCGCTTATTGTTGCGATTACGGTTATTCCGGTTTCGTCGGCGAATTGGCTCGGGGACAAATCGAAAAAACCGCAGAAAGTTATGTTGGCAGTAAGATTATTTAAGAGTCTTTTTGGTATTGTTAATCTTTGTAATTATTTTGCGGTTACGTATTCGAATTTTATTTATGCGATGACGGCTCGCAAACCTGTAACGGTAGGTTTACGGATAATTATTATCGCGGTGATTTCTGTTACGGCGATTTTATTGAGTATGTTTTTGATGCCTCCTGCGAGTTATTTACCGACTGGTAACAAGAACGTTTTGAATGGTAATATGCAGCTTCCGCCGTCTTATACTGTGCAGCAGAATGAGCTTGTAGGACGCCGTGTTGAGCAATTTTTAAAACCGTATTGGGATGCAAAAACGGTTGAAGAAGCAACTTCAATTCGTAAAATTTATGATCGGCGTAATAATAAATTAGAAACAAAAATTGCGCCGATTGGTGAATTTTATATTATTGTCCGCAATCAAGGTGTTATGATGACAGTAACGAGTCAAGACCCTGAATTGGTGAAGCCGTTAGAGTCGGTTTTGAATACGATGATGAATGAGATACCCGGTGCATCTGGTTCAGCGCAGCAGCAGAGTATTTTCGGACGGCGCGGCGGCGGTTCAAATTCTGTGCAGATTGAAGTTGTTGGACCGGAAATGGGGCGTTTACGTGCTGCAACGCGGCATCTGGAAAATGAACTCGTGAATGAATTCGCACGATCAGGTGTACGTAGTGAGCCGCAAAATTATGACTTAAACGGACCGGAATGGCAATTAATTGTTGATCAAGTCCGTGCAAAAGAGTTAGGGTTTGGTGTGCAATCGTTAGCGTACACTGCGAGGGCGATGATAGATGGAATTCGTGTAGGTGATTTTGATTTTGAAGGTGATAGTATTGATTTGACTTTGATTCGTGATCCTGATATTCAGATTACGCCGGATGAGTTTCAGATGTTACCGATTGTAGTTCGTGATTCGGATGATAGTCGGCAGATAATTCCTGTAGGTCAACTTTTTACGATTGAGAAAGCGGAAGCATCGCAGCAAATCCGTCGTGTTGAGCAGGAGCGGGCGATACGTTTAACTGTTAATCCGCCGATTGATGTCGCACTTGAAACTGCGCAGAAAAAGATTATGGAAATCGTAGAACAGTGCCGTAAAGACGGCGGGTTGACACCGGACATAATGATACGTTTAGCGGGCAATGCGGACAAATTATCTCAAACGCGGATTGCGGTATTAGGCAAGTGGACTGGTTTTAATTTAGAGTCGGTATTAAGTTTGATTGCGAGTCGTTTTTTCTTATCGCTTGTGATTACGTATTTGCTGATGTCTGCGTTATTTGAGAGTTTTATTTATCCGTTTGTAATTATGTTTAGTGTACCGTTTGCGATGGTTGGGGGTTTTATTGGTTTATCGTTAATGCGTTGGCATGATCCATCGCAGCAAATGGATACGTTGACTATGTTGGGATTTGTTTTATTGATTGGTGTTGTTGTGAATAATGCGATCTTGTTGGTACATCAATCGTTGAATTTCATGCGGGGTTTTGGTGAATCAAGTGAGGACAAAATTGAGGCGTTAAGTTATAGAGATGCAATTAGAGAATCTGTTAGGACGAGGATACGGCCAATTTTCATGACAACGACGACTTCGGTTATAGGGATGACGCCTTTAGTAATAAAAAGTGGTGCGGGGAGTGAGTTATATCATGGAATAGGTTCGGTGGTTGTTGGCGGACTTATATGTGCGACTCTTTTTTCGTTATTGATTGTTCCTCTTTTATTGAGTTTAATGTTTGATTTACAAGCCGCATTAAAATCATTATTTAGAGATTCTAAAACATCAAATTAGAATTTTTCGTAATAAATGATGAATGTATTAGTGAAATTGTAGTATATCAGTGGAATAATTGTTTTCGTTTTTTTGGTTGTTTACGAATTTTAAATTATCGTAATATATCAGTAATATGCCGGTGAAAATTTTTCAGAGGTTTTAAATTTATTTTTAATCAAATCTTATTTTTCACCTTATTTTTTGTGCTTTTCGTGATTATTTCGTGTGTTTTGTAATCTCAAAAAAAATAAATATTTCACTAGAGATATTACAAAAAATTTTTATCACAACTTGACAAAATTATAGCAACGTATATTATACGAAATTCAATCACACATAACGTGAATACAATAAGTACAAATATTACATATTGTATTAAACTTATCAAATATTGAATTTAATGTATGTAATTCAATATACAATTACAATAATTTGATTACCCAACCAATAAACATATATCGAATACTTCTTAATTTAATTTGTGAAATTTTAAAAGTGTTCGATCTAACTAAAGGAAAAAAAATTTTATGCATTTCCACAAATTGATTAGCGATCTAAAAGAACAAAACGATAATAAAATTGTGTTGCTTGTTTCAGACGGAATTGGCGGTTTACCGCTTCAAGCCGGCGGTTCGACAGAACTCGAAACTGCTCATACGCCTAATCTCGACACACTCGCCAAAATAGGAGTACAAGGTTTGTCAACACCAATCAAACCCGGAATAACTCCCGGCAGCGGACCAGGTCATCTCGGACTTTTCGGCTATGACCCGCTCGAATTCGTAATCGGCCGCGGCGCACTTGAAGCTGCCGGAATCGGTTTCGAAATGAACGATACCGATGTAGCAATTCGCGGTAATTTTTGCACTATCGACTCCGCCGGAAATATCACCGATAGACGAGCCGGAAGAATACCTTCCGACGAAAGCGCAAAAGTCGTAGATAAACTACGCTCAATAAAAATTGACAGCGTTGAAATATTTGTTGAACCCGTTAAAGAACATCGATTCGTCATAGTTTTTCGTGCAGCAGATTTGGGCGATGCCGTCAGCGATACTGATCCGCAACGAACAGGTGTACCGCCGCTCGAACCCGCCGCCCAAAACGAAACAAGTAAAAAAACCGCCAAAATCGCCGCAGAATTTTTCTCTCACGCAAAACAAATTCTTGCCGGCGAACCAAAAGCAAATTGCTTAACAATGCGCGGATTTGCACATAAACCTCACATGCCAAGCTATAAAGAATTATACGGATTGAAAGCAGCATGTATCGCAGTTTACCCGATGTATAAAGGTCTAGCAAGTTTTGCAGGAATGGAAATCATAGGTAAATCGGCAACTCTACAAGAAGAAATCGATACTCTCAAAAATTCATGGAATGATTACGACTTCTTTTTTGTACACTTCAAATATACAGACAGCCGCGGCGAAGATGGTAACTTTGACGAAAAAGTTAAAATGATTGAAGAACTTGACAAAATCATTCCGCAAATAACCGCATTGAAACCTGCAGCATTGGTTATTACAGGCGACCATAGCACTCCGGCAAAAATGGCATCGCATAGTTTCCATCCCGTGCCGACATTGATCGTCTCTGATCTGGCAAGAACCGATACATGCGAAAAATACGGCGAAAAATATGCAATCACCGGCGGACTCGGACATTTTGAAGCTCAATATTTAATGTCTTTAGCTCTCGCACACGCCGGACGACTCGGAAAATTCGGCGCATAATTTAAATCAAATTTAATATCAATTACGATTTGATTCCGTAACTATTCCGCAGCAATACTTTCAAAATATGCTCAGAATAGTTACGTTTATTTTATAACTTTCGCCCCTTATTTTTTTCAGTGTTATTTTCTGTTTATGTTGTGTTGATATGTATCGTACTATGAATTTTGACGGCACAAAAAATATTCATCGAAAAACCGGCTGCTCTCACAAGAAAATTTTAATGAATAACTGTTTTAAAACGAAAATTGAAATTTCAAGTGTGATGAATATGCAAGAGTTAAATATAACGTTACAAAAAATACGAGGTCTGAAAAAGCGATGTCTGATTTATTACTTCAAAAGTTATTCGAAAAATCTGATCTTGCCGATGATGAATTCACACAATTGATTGAATCAGATTTTTTCGACGAACAATTACGTCAACTTGCAGATAAAGCAAGACGTTCATATTACGGAACAGACGTTTACATCAGAGGCTTGATCGAAATTTCGAATTATTGCCGAAACGACTGTTTTTATTGCGGAATACGGCGTAATAATTATCATGTTGAACGCTACAGATTAACTCGCAACGATATTTTAAATTGTTGCGAAACCGGATATAAACTCGGTTATCGTACTTTTGTACTTCAAGGCGGAGAAGATAAATTTTATAACGACGATATGATTTGCGAAATTGTCTCTACAATCCGAAAATTATATGCCGATTGTGCAATCACGTTGTCGCTTGGAGAGAAATCATACCAGAGTTACAAAGCATTTTTTGATTCCGGTGCAAACAGATATTTACTACGCCATGAAACCGCTGATACCGAACATTATGTCAAATTGCATCCGTCTGAAATGAAAATTGATAACCGTAAAAAATGTCTATTTGACTTGAAACAAATCGGTTATCAGGTCGGTTCGGGATTTATAGTTGGTTCACCATATCAGACAACGCAAAATTTAATTGCCGATTTACGTTTCTTACAGCAACTCCAACCTGCAATGATTGGAATAGGACCATTTATCGCACATCATCAGACACCGTTTCAAAATTTTAAAAACGGTGAATTAAAACTAACATTGCGTTTAATTTCAATTTTACGTCTTTTATTTCCTTACGCATTAATTCCGGCAACAACAGCACTCGGAACAATTGACCCTTTGGGCAGAGAACTAGGAATTTTAGCCGGCGCAAATGTTATTATGCCGAATTTATCTCCAGTAACAGTACGAAAAAAATACGAATTATACGACAATAAAATTTGCACAGGAGAAGAAGCCGCCGAATGCAGACATTGTCTAAATAGAAGAATTACATCAATCGGTTACAATATCGTTACGCATATCGGAAACGTAAAAGAATGTAAACAACAACTTATTAAATAAAAAAACATGATCCGTAAACTATACTCATTGTACTTTAAAATTCGGTATTATTTTTTGTAACGAAAAAGGTGACTGTTCACGTATAAAACTATAATCGCCCTGAAAGGGCAACAGGATTTTTTACTGAATCGCCCGCCCCAGCGGGGCGGGTAAAAGTCCCCCCTCCCCGAAGCCCTAAAAGGGCGGCAGGATATTATGACACGATTATTGTGAAGAATCCGACAAAAAAAGACAAATAGCAAATCATCCGCGCATAAAATAAAATCGCCCTAAAAAGACAGCAGTATAGTGGTTAGTGTATAGTGGTTAGCGGTTAGTTCGCATGCGGAGATTATCACGGATTATAAGTTCAAATCACTAACGGCTAAGTTAGGTGTCAAGTTTTGATTCTTTTAATTTATTATTTAAAAATCCTGTAATCCTGTAATCCTGTCAAAAAAAAATAAAGCTGAGGCTGAGGCGATCTTGTTACCGAGATCAATAAATTATTTCACTGATATATTACTATTACTTTTAATTCTTTTTTTGAGAATTGATTTGCTAAATATTATTGTTTGTAATTATACTGTTGACCTCCTATTGAACGGCAAAACGCAAAATGAAAATTCGTAATATATTTTGACTTCTTAAATTTCGGTTTGTAACTGAAAAATTAAGTGAGAGCAGAGCAGTTTAAAATCAAGTATTTTTGACGATGTTTCTGTTTATTGTTTTAATTTGATTTCCGAGTTATGGATTTTGCATTAAACATTTAGTTGAATATTACGAAAATTCCGATTGATCGAATTAACAAATTTATGAGGTAGATTTTTTCATGTATGGTGTATTGATTCCGGTTGGTGCGGGTGATCCGATAATGCTTGAAAAACGGGATGTAACCGTTGGACGTAAAGACAGCTGTGATGTTGTTATTAGATTCGACAACGTATCGGGGCGTCATTGCAGATTGATTTTATCAGCAGGTTATTGGTATGTGATTGACTTGAATAGCAGTAATGGAGTTAAGGTCAATGACGTGAGAACGAAAGATCGAAGGATTGATCCCGGCGATATTTTATCGGTTGCGAAACATGCTTTTACGGTTCAATATGATCCCGCAAAAAACGGCGCAACCGGCGAAAAGCCGCCCTTGATGTTTCAAGAAGCGGAAATTATGACTCAATCGCTCTTGGAGAAAGTTGGATTACAAAAACCAAAGCAGGCAGATTCAAATGCAAAAAAAGAGCAGCTCGAAAAATTCGCCGACTGGGAATCACAAGATGATTTCTCGCTGGATAATGAAAACGGCGAAAATAATGAAAACTCTTTTTCTACAAAAGACGATTCAACTATTATTGCTGAAGGAACGCAAGTCAAAAAAAATTATTTCGACCAATTAAAATTCGATTGATAGAATATGAGTTATACGATATCCTGTCGTAAAATGTTTTTTTTAATTTGTCAACTTTGCGGTAAAAGCGGTAAAAACAGGTTTGTTACAAAGTACGCAACATAAAAAAAGCAATTTATAACGGGATAGAGTTAGTTTGCAACTTACTACTATTCAAACTTAAATTTTCGGGTGTAAACATTTTTTGTAATGTTAATGTAGTGTCAGTGAAATGAGTAGAAATTTAATGTGCGGATAGTTAATCATTTAATCTTTTAACAAAACAATAAAAAAATGAGAAAAGCATTTACTTTAATTGAGTTAATGGTAGCGATGACATTATCGTTACTATTATTATTAGCTGTTGCGAAAATGTTTCAGAGTATAGGAGACACCATAAACGACACGCAAGCAACTCTAAACATGGCAGCGAACATGAACGATACCGCAATGCAGTTGCGGGCAGACCTAGACGCAATTTTCAATTGCGTACAAGTAAATAAACCGAACCTAATGGTAACAAAACAAAATGTCGAAGACAATGGATATCTGGAAATCATAGAAGGAAATAATAATGATTACGTTTACATAGATAATTCAAATGGTAACCCCGACACAACTGTAGGAGACGTAAATGATATTCTAATGGGAACAGGTAAAGTAATCGGAGCAAACAGAGCGTATCGGGGCTTAATAAATG
>JAITKS010000114.1 GCA_031278315.1 Planctomycetaceae bacterium
ACGACGTATCGTATCATCGTCAAGCATAAAAATTAAAGCAAGATCAGAAACTTTATATCCGCGAGCAAGCGCAATCACTACACGAATACGATCCGAAAAACGATGACCGCGATTCTTGCAATACTGCGTTTGAAGTTCCTGAATTTGATCTTGAGGGATATTGTAACTCATAATTAAAATTGTTTTGTTGTTGATGAAATTAAAAACAACTCGCAAATAATAACAATTCATAAAATACACGTCAAGACGGATTATAAAGTAAGAATGGTATATATTATCAATTTATTTTATTTCTTGTAATTTTTTTAATATATCTTTATTGATTTCTATTATTGTTCCTTGTCTTGCATTTTGCGGGAAGCATAATTTTTCTGTTATGTTTGTCCATGTGTTTAAGTCGTTTGAGCGGACTGCTCCGAAGTGACGTTTGCCGTAGCAGTCATAATACAAGTACCAGTATCCATTAATTTTTAATACCGAAGGACCTTGTACCCAATCTGTGTGCGAAACGATTTTTTGTACGTTAAATGGACCTATCGGCGAAGCTCCTGTTGCAAGTAATAAATGTTTTTTAGGCGTCGGTTTGAGTGTCTCATCTTTGTAAAAGAGTAAATAGCGTTTCGATTGTTCTTTGTTATTTTTATCTTCGATCAGCAGCGGATCCATCACGTTGTGATCGGGATTCCAATACAGTTCCGTTGGAGTAAATTTTATGAAATCGGTTGTTGTTGTGTAGTATAATCGGTGATTAAAATCTTTCTCACTTGAGCCTGCTGTTTCGTTAAATTTACCCGATACAGTTGACGCCCAAATAATATAATATCGTTTATTTTTATTGTCGTAAAACAGTTCAGGTCCCCATGTATTGCGGGCGTTTTTTTCGTGTTCCATTAACGGGAGCAGCTTTTGTTTCGACCAATTTATCAAATCTTTTGACGAGGCATAACCTATACTTCGTGTTTCCCATGAAACAGTCCAAACTATATGATATGTTTCGTCTAAACCGCGGCAAATTGAAGGCGATCGCATCATACGATTTTTTATATCGCCGCCTACTTCCGGTTTAAGAAATGGTTTTTCCCCGCGTATTTGTTGCCAAAGCAAGCCGTCGTTACTCCACGAGTAGAATAAACCTTCGTGTCCTTTATTTGTGTAATAGATAAACAGCCATATTTTATTTGATTCTAATGCTGGTTTTGTTTCGTTATTTTTGTCAGAATTTTTGTTATCGGGATTTTTGTTATCGGAATTTTTGTTATCGGGATTATCAGTAGGATTATTTTTAATTTTATCTAATTTGTCTGATGTTGATTTTTCTGAAGTTGAAATTGAAGTTGTATTGTTATCGTTAATTGAGCAAACGGCAAAAATAGGATAGTTTAATATATCAAATATTCCGAAATTAACGCCCCAAAAAATAAGAAAAATACATGCGGTTATAAAATTGTTTTTTGTTTTCATAATACACCTTTTGGGAATTGTCTGATTTAATTTCCGCCGAAACACATAAAATGCAGATAAACTTTAATATTCGCCGTAATATGAATTTCAGCGATACAAAAAGCGTATTCGCATCGTGTTATGAATTTCGGCAGCTAAAAATCGTAAAGCCTGTTTTTCTGAAAAAGTAATCAGGCAGCGGCAACGATAATCGAAATTTAATGTGCGGGCAGTTTAAAATCTCCTGCCTATAAATTAGACAGGAGATTTTAAGGTTCTCTTACTTGAATTTTCAGTTTATTTTCATTTATTTATTTATTGCCGAGTTGTGCGAGTTTAAATGAAAGAGTTGTGATGTTGCGTGATTTTGCATGAAATTTGAAGTTTACCGAAATTCATAATACGAGCGAATGACAAATGACAAATGACGAATAACGAATGACGTGTTATTCAAAAGTTGCTTAAAGCGACAAAAGATATTCAACCAAGTCGTCGAGTTGTTGTTCGGTCAAACTTTCGATATCGCCTTCGACATCTCCGTGCGTTCCTTTTTTGAATACATCTTTTAGGTCGGTGTAACGTCCGTCGTGCATGTATGGGGCGGTTCGCCATAGTTCGACTAGTGTTGGAGTATCGAATTCGGTTCTGCCGTGATCGAAATAAACTTTGCTTTTTACGTCGTGTAATTTTTTATCTGTATAAAGCGGAGCGGGGTGACAAGTAACACAACCGACCTTCGGGTCTTCAAAAACTTTTTTGCCGCGTTCAGCTTTTTCGCTTAATTTACCATTGACTAGAAACGGACTCATTTCAGGTTCGAGTGAATGAACGTACTGATCAATATCTTTACAAATTGTTTCATCTGGAGTAACGAACAGGATATATTGAAAACCTGTTCTTGTACATGCTGCGGAAGTTGCACGTACACCAGTCCACATAGCTGGCGGGCATTTTTGACACCATACAAGACTTTTTGCATTTTTCGGATTACCCATTCCATCGTTTAGCAAATCCCAATTGTATGCGTCCATTCTACCGTCGGGATGACAACTTGCACAACTATGCCAAGATTGAAAACAGAATCCTGAACTTGCGTCATTCCAGTATATTTCGCCGCGTCGAGCTGCCGTTAAATTAGGCGTAGGACCCAGCGGAATTGTAACTGATTTCGGACGAGTTGCCGTTACGTCGATTTTTTGAATAACATCGCTAAAATACATTCCGACATAAGCGTTGTTACCGATCATTACAATTGGACGTGCACCTTTTCCTTCGAGTTTAAAACGTTTCTTTATATCGACAAGAAAAGCGAGATCGTTTGTTGCATCGCTAATGTATGTAGTTTTTCCGGTACTTATATTATCAGGATTTTCGGAATCAGGTTTTAGAGTACTGATTTTATTGATCATTTTTTCGATGTTGATAGTGATAACTTCGCTTGTTCCGGCGATTGCGGTGCATAATAATTTTCCGTCGGAAGTAGTTGCAATTCCCCATGGATTAGCTGCGCCTTGATATACATCGTCGAGTAAAACAGTGGCGAGAAAACCGCCGTTTGGTTCTTTGAATTTAGTTGTGTCGATAATGCTGATTCCGCTTGTATTGATCCAGCCGCGTTCAACGTGAGTAGTAGGGACTTGAAATCTAGCGAGAACTTCAGTGATAAAAATATAACGTCCGTCTGGAGAGATTGTGAGTCCGTGCAAGCTGCCGCTGCCGTTGGGCAGCCGGATAGAAGAGGTTGTTCCGCTTGGTACATCGATTACGGTAATCAGTGATGAAACGATAATTTGAGCGTTTTCATCTTCTGGTACATTATTAATATCGTTTGGGGTACCGTTGATAACGTATATTCTTTTTCCATCGGGAGAGACGACGGCGCCGCGAGGTTCGCGTACTGCTTTGATTTTGCGTACAAGTTTTAGGTCGGGCAGATCGAATTCGCTTACATCGTTATTGAATCGATTGCAGACAAACAATTTTTTTCCGTCGGGTGTGACGACTCCGTCTGTTGGGGTGTGTCCTGTTTTTACTTCTGCAATTTTTTTATTTGTGGACAGATCGATTGCCTGAACTACGCCGTGATAGCCGCCGGATGTTGCGTATAGAATCTTGTTATCTACGCTTAGTATTAATCCGTTTGGTTTGTTACCGAGTGGAATTGAGTTGACAATTTTATCTGTAGTTACATCGAGGATACTTATTTCGTTTCCGTCGTGGTTAGCGATATAAATTTTGGTTGAATCGTTGGATTTAACCATTGACAACGGTGCTTTGTATGATTGAGTTTCGTCTGCCGTTGCCGTATAGAACTGTAAAATACTTAAAATTGTCATCAAGACAAAAAGTATTTTAGCGGATTTGTAGGGTTGATTATTCATTATTTAGCTCCTTTAATTTTTGAGGGTTTATGCGCATCTTACTATGAATTTTGACATCATAAAGACATAAAAGTCTGACGTGAAAATCTGACATAAAAGTCTGACGTAATGGTTTATTGTCTGATAAGTAAGCGGGTGAATTTGAAATGAAAATTCAAGTATGAGCGGTTGAAAATAATTCAAACTTTAAGTTTCAGCAGCATTTGACTGAATTATGCCGTAGAGTGTCTATTTTTTATGGTACTGAATTATAAAGAGAGAACAATGTAATTGAACGAAAAATATCTCATTGTTTAACATCAAGGACGTGAATTGTACCTATTTTATGAATTCGTATCAATAGCATTCTGTGATCACCTGAGAAAACTGTTTTTTATAAAATTGTCAAAGAATTTTTTTGTGTATATTTTTCGTCGGTGAAATTTGGTTTTATTTTTTGTAACGAAAAACTGAAAATTCAAGTGCATTGAAAATTTTACAGAAAAAATTTATTGCAATAATGGTCAGTAAAGTTATTTATTCCAGATTTTTTATTAACCGCAGAGGACACAGAGAACACAGAGAAATATAATTTTTGTAATTATAGATTATAGATTATATAGATTTTTTTCGTTACAAAAAATAAAACCTGCTCTGCCGAGACACAATGCCTTGTGTCTCTACAGACATTTTTGTGATATATTACCAAATCTAAAATTACACAATCTTATTTCTTTGTGTTCTCTGTGTTCTCTGTGTTTAATAAAAACAAATTGGAAAATACAATTAGTGAAAAAAGAATTTGAAACCTTTGGGAAATTTCACTGATTAATTACATATATTTTAAATTTGAGTTATCGTTATATTTTTTTAATAATTTTTTTATTTTTTTATTTTAACGGCGGAACGCCGGCTTTTCGCGATTGCGCACATTTTTATCGTCCGTTGTTTTGGTATATCTGCGGCGAGATTACAGCCGGACGATTACCGCTTTGGAATCCTTATGAAAATCTTGGTCAGCCGCTTGCAGCAGAACCTACGTCGCTTTGTTTTTATCCTGTAATGATTTTATCTGTTATCGCAACCGTTATAGGAATAGATCGGGATTTCGCATTTTCATTTTGTATTGCATTTCATGTTTTGCTCGCAACTGTTACTTGTTACCGATTTATACGCATAAATCGATTTTCTCATGAAGCTGCTGTTTTTGCAGCTTTAAGTTATGCTCTCGGCGGAACGATACTTTTTCAGTGGAATAATCTACCGTTTCTTATTGGTGCAGCTTGGCTGCCCGAAGCATTAAGACAAGCAAAAATAATTCTCGACTACAATAATTCTAACTCGAATAATTCTAACTTGAATAATTCTTTTGGCAGCAAGATAATTTTTTGTCGCAATTTATCTGATCAATTTTCGTACAAAAAATCGGTGAATATTCACTTTAACATAATTGCGTTGGCTGCCGTTTTGTCGATGATGATATTAGGCGGTGATCCGCAGTCTGTTTATAATGTTGTTCTTTGTATTGTGATTATTTTTTTCTTTTCGTGCAGATATTGTTATAAAACGTTTATTTATTTTCTTATTGCTGGAATTTTTACGTTTATGTTTTCGGCAATTTTAATTTTACCTGCAACTGAATTTTGGCAATTATCAGATAGAACTCTCCCGCAGCATAATTTGTCGGTAGAATTTTTTTCATTTCATCCGTTAAGAGTTTTGGAATTTCTTTTTACTGGTATTAGCGGCAAATTATTTCCAATTAACTTTAGTTTATCGGCAGCTTTTTTAAACGAGAAAAATCTCTGGACGCCGTCAACTTATGTTGGATTACTTCCTGCAATTTTTGCTTTATGTTCTGTAATATCTGCCTTTGTTGTGCTTTTTATTGCGTTTAGAAAAGGTAACTTGACTAAACGAAAAAGATATAAATTTATACTTGCCATGTTTACTATTTTAATATTATTTTTGACAGCAAGTTTTGGAAACAATTTTTTTGTCTATGATTTGTTACGAATATTACCGGTTTACAATTCTTTCCGATATCCGTCGAAGTTACTTATATTGGCGGCTTTGGCGATTTCATTTTTCGCCGCCGCAGGATTTGATACTTTTAGACTTAACAAACGATTCGCAAAATTTACAATTATTACAACACGAATTATTGTTACGTTATATATTAGTTTTATAATTTTCGTCTGTTACAATGATTTTCCAAAATTTGCCGAACATCCGCTATTTGGTTTTTTTGACAGTAAATCAGCAAAAATCTATCTGATCAATTCATTAATTACTGTTACGATAATTTGGCTGCTGCTCGAATGTATTTATCATTATATTTTTATCAATTGCATTAGACGTTTTATCAAATTACATTTACATTCAGCACAAATTATATCAAGTTGGTTTCTAATATTTATTGTTACGATTGATCTTTTTATTACTAATTCGTGGTTGATGATTTCACTGCCGTTTGAACGCAACATAATGAAATCGGCGATAATGCAATCAATAGAGTCTGATACCAAATTGAATGTTACAGAAATTCATTCGGGTAGAAATTGTGAATCGCCGATTCGTGTTTATCGTATTCATACGTTACGTTATCCGGCGCAATTTATGAGTTTGTCGTCGGCAAACAGATTTGAAGAGATTATCAAATGGGAAGAATTGACTTTGTATCCGCGTTATTCGCTTGTGAATCGAGTTGATGTAATTAGTGTAAGAGGGTCGATGATGCACAAATATTATTATGAGGCGGCGGCTCAACTGGCGGCAGAATGTAAAACAGCTGAAAAAGGAAGTTCAACGAAATTATTTGAACGTCATTTAGAGCAGCTTGGCGTGCAATATATTATTGCCGAAAGTAATTCTTTTGCTGACAATATTGATTTCAATGCTGAAAGAATATTTATTGATATGAAAAACATAGCTGGTGCGGGTATCAATTTTCCAATTAACATTTCGGTATGGCGGTTAAGAAATCCAGTTTTGCGAAAATACGTTTTATATGAGCCGAATCGGATAGTGTTTGATGTAGAGATACAAAAGGAATTGGAGACTATAGTTTTATCGGAACAGTTTTGGTCAGGTTGGAGAGCTTTCGATGGAGAAGTTGAAATACAGATAAAATCTGAACGTAAAATTTTTCGTTCAATAGAATTACCCAGAGGCAAACATCGTATCACGATGATTTACATTCCGTTTTTAATCAAAGTCGGCGGACTTATTTCGATTATTGGAGTTGTGTCAGCAATAATTTTTTTGTATGTTAAGCCGTCTATATTTTGCCGGATTTTTCGTAACAATAAATAACGAAATTTCAAGTGAAAGAAATTTAACAAGTACCGCAATACTGCAATAAATGCGAACAAACCGCTGACCACTGACCGCTGACTATTGACCGCTATAAATTAACTACTAATGTTTTGAATGTTGGTGTTAAATCGTTTAGATCAGTTTCTATTTTTACAGTTGCTTCTATTTTTTCATTTATTGGTTTGCTTTCACCATTTTCAGGATTATTGTATCTTAACGATAAAACATGAATTTGTTTTGCAGGTGAATTAGTATTTATCTCTGTTACAAGTTGAACAGCTGGATCGCCGCAACTGAAATTTTTTATTTTAAACGGCTTTGTCCCTTTCAATAAAACAGATTTTACAGGTGAAGTCTCTCCCGATTTAAGATAACCAAAAAAAACAATTTCAGGAGCAACCGAAATAGTTATCCCCACTCTGCCGCTTACAACTATTGGTAACTCCCGCTGACTCTTTGTCTCATTGGTAATTAACTCAATCCGTTCTGTAAACTCGCCGTCAGGCATCCCTGATTTAACAGTCGTTTTTATATTCACAATAGTTTGGTTCATGTAAATCTGCGTTGACTCTATCACCGGCACAATATTATTATTGCTGCTCTTAATATCAACTATTCGCCATCCCTTATTTCTACCCTGATAATTAACAGTCAAATTTCGTGTTTTATCCATTCCTGAATTTATTGTCTCAAACCGTAATTCAGTCGGCTTAAATGATATGTCCGGCCGAATTTGTCCATACGTATTCAACTGAATTTCCGCAGTCAAAGGCTTGTCGATAAAAACCGTTATCGTTGCGTTTTTTTGTCCAACTGTATTATCAACAGAACGAAGCCGAGCTACAACTGCCGCTTTATCATAAGTTTGAATTGTATCCTTGCCGTCCGGCAAAAACACAGACGTACATGCACAACTCGACGAAACACCGGAAATATGAAGCTCATCTTGAAATGGATTAGTTAAAATAAATTTGTGATCAGAAAACATCCCCAACGGAATAGACTTAAAATCAAATTGACGATCCGATTGCTGAATAATAAGCTCTGTCAAATTCTCCAAATGTTCGACAGATTTGTTTGTGTCAATTGTCTGTAATATCTCACTCTCTGTCTTCGACGAATTTATTTCACTAGGTAAAGATGAATCTGATGAAACTACAATCGAATCTTTCGACCGATTCGGCCGATTTAACTCATTGCTGTCTTGAGCTAATAATTTTGAATCTACACAAATAATTGCATAAAGTAGAATCAATACAAAGATCATTTTAAGAATTGCGCCGGTACAAATACGTAAAAATCTGCTTTCGGATAAATAAGCAGACAGCTCTAAAAGAAAATTCAAATGAAAACAATGTACAATTTCTGTAAGAAGAAAATTAATTTTTACTCGCATAATAAATTTATATTTTCCTAATTTATCTTGCCGACCAATCGGCTAGATATATTAGAGGAAGTTCTAATATTTCCGAAATATTTCCGGTTTTATTTCTTTGGATAAAGCTTTTAAAGATTCGGTAATATATCAGTGTAATAATTTATTGTTATCGGTAACGCGATCATCTCGACCGCATCTTTAGGTGTTTTTTTGACAGGATTACAGGATTTTTAAATGATAAATTAAAAGAATCAAAACTTGAAACCATCAATTAGTTGTTAGTGATTTGAACTTACTAAACTACTATCCTGTAAATCCTGCAATCCTGTTTATCCTGTCAAAAAAAATATTCCGCTGATATATTACAAGATTCGTTTTATTGAAAAATTTCACGGCTATATTTAAAAATCCTAATGTCTTTTCAAAACAAAATTCATGCCGGTATGTGAATTGGTATCATTAATTCCAATAGACAATAATTTTACTCGTATCTATTTTACTCATATTATTCGTAACTGGATTGTATAATATACGCTGCTATAATTTTGTCAAGCCGAGATAAAAAACTTGGTAACGATTCAGTAATTGACCTCGAAAAGACAATACCTAAATTGTTATTTCAAAAATTAAATTATCGGATAATTTATCTGTGAAATATTTGTTTTTAGAATTTTGTCATAATTTTGTTTTTGTTTGTTTTTATTTGTTTTCGCCCCTTATTGTCAAAATGCGATAAGCGGTAATAATACTGTCTCAAAATTATAAGTCAGCAAGATGTAATTTATCAGTAGTAACAACAGAATTTTAGAGAGCAGAAAAGAATAAATCAGTTTGAGATTATTTTTTATAATCAATTACTGATATTTAATTTACTGTATCTTTTTTTAGATTACTAGTTTTTAATTTTCCAATTATTAACCCGAACACATATTATGTTTGAATACATTCAGGATAGTTTACGCGACGCAATTAAGACCCTATGCGGTACAGGCCGTTTAACAGAGTCTAATATGCGGGCAGGTTTAGAACAGGTTCGTAAATCTTTGCTTGATGCGGATGTTAGTCTTCCAGTAGTTAAAGATTTTATTGCCAACATTTCTGAAAAAGCGTTGGGAATAAGCGTAAAACAATATCTCGATCCGACCAAACAGTTGATCAAAATAGTTCAAGACGAATTGATCGCACTGATGGGACCAGTTGATCACTCATTGCATTTGAAAAAACCGCTTTCAATTCTGATGTTATGCGGTTTACAAGGTTCCGGCAAAACTACGACTTGCGGTAAATTCGGGAGATTACTTCTTAAACGTAATCAAAAACCAATGTTAGTTGCGGCAGATTTACAACGTCCCGCTGCTATCGATCAACTTGAAATTTTAGGCAAATCAGTTGGTATTCCTGTTTACGTAGATCGTGAAACTAAAGACCCCGTTCAAGTTTGTAAAGACGCTGTAAAAAAAGCAACCGAAACCGGAATAGATGTTTTGATTCTCGACACGGCTGGTCGATTACATATCGACGACGAATTGATGCAACAGCTCGAAACAATTGATCGGCAGCTGCAGCCGGATCAAGTATTTTTTGTCGTTGATGCAATGACAGGTCAGGATGCAGTAAACAGTGCGAAAGCATTCAACGACGCATTGGAACTCGACGGCGTTATATTGACTAAACTCGATGGAGATACAAGAGGCGGTGCTGCGTTATCGGTCAAATATGTTACTGGTGTGCCGATAAAATTTATCGGAACGGGTGAAATAATTGAATCGCTTGAAGAGTTTCATCCGGATCGAATGGCGGGGCGAATTCTTGGTATGGGCGACATGCTGTCGCTTATTGAGCAGGCAGCAGAAAAATTCGACAACGCCGAAATGTTGAAAAATCAAGAACGATTACGAAAGGGAATGTTCACGTTAGATGATTTTCGTTCTCAGTTAAATCAAGTTAATCGTTTAGGATCATTTTCGAATATACTAAAATACATACCAGGAGCGGGTGATCTCAGTAAAATGCTGAATAATATCGATTCGAATGCGGACAATCAATTTAAGAATGTCGGCGGAATTATCGATTCAATGACAAAAGAAGAAAGAGATAATCCTGTAATTATCGACTCAAGCAGACGACGAAGAATCGCAAGAGGCGCAGGTGTTGATCAAGGACAAATAAGTAATTTGATCAAAATGTTTCTGCCGATGGCAGAAGCAATGAAAAATATGTCTCAATTCAGCGTAAAAAAACAAATGCAGACAATGCAAAATCTAGTAAATTCTGTAGCTCAAAATCCAACTAGTCCGATAAGCGTTGCAAAAGTAGGAACCGGAAAAAGATTAACAGCAGACGAAAAACGAAACGCCAAAAAACAACGCGAAAAAGAAAAGAAAAAACGCGAAAAAGAAAAAAGAAAAAAAAGATAACAACGTTTCTCAAAAAATTCAAAAGAGTCTTTCTAATAATTGTTTTGTCATTAACTGCAAAATCATATTTGTCCGCAGGGAATATTTTTTGTAATTTAGCAGTAAAATTTCGTAAAGGTTTCAAGTTATTTTTTTATCAACCTCATCACCTCATTAACAAATTATTTTTCGACAATGAGGTAATGAGGTTTTGTTTTTTTGAGAGATTTTTGATGAATCATCTTGTTAAGAAAATTAGGTGAAAATGAAGTTGATTTTAAAATTCGTATTATATTTAAAATTAAATTGAACGAAAGGTAATAAAATGTTTAAGATAATAAGTAATAAGGAGCTTGCTCCTAATATATTTGAGATGGTAGTAGAACATAAACGTTTATCATTGAAGGCTCGTGCGGGTCATTTTGTAATAGTGATGCCGGATGAGAGCGGCGAGCGGATACCGCTCACGATAGCTGATTTCGACAGACAAGCCGGAACGATAACTCTTGTAATAATGGCGATTGGTACATCGACGATGAAATTAGTGTCGTTGAAATCCGGTTCAAGTTTATATGCTCTTATTGGACCTCTCGGAGTTGAAAGCGAGATAGAAAATTACGGCACAGTAATAATGGCAGCAGGCGGAGTCGGCACGGCACCTGTTTTTCCTATCGCACGGGAATTACACGAAAAAGGTAATCGTGTTATATCGATACAAGGCGCACGAACCAAAGAATTATTATTCTGGACAGATAAATTAGCCGCCGTAAGTGATTCTCACATAATCACAACAGACGACGGCAGCGAAGGACGAAAAGGATTAGTTACGGAACCTCTAAAAGAATTATTAGAAAAAGAGAAAGACAAAATAGGCTGCGTGTATATGATAGGACCGGCAGTAATGATGAAATTTTGTTCGCAGGTTGTTATTCCTTATGGTGTGAAGTCTGTGGCAAGTTTGAACAGCATAATGATAGACGGAACAGGCATGTGCGGCGGCTGCCGTGTAAAAGTCGGCAAAGAAACAAAATTTACATGTGTTGACGGACCTGAATTTGATGCGTCTCAAATAGATTGGGACATTCTGCTTTCAAGACAGAAAATGTATTGCAACGAAGAAAAATGTTCGTTAAATAAATACAAAAATACGCACGGAACTTTGTAAAAAATTTCACATAAAATTATGATTTATTTAACTTGTCAAGAATCTCGTGATATTGATCGTAAAGCGATTGAACGATTTGGAATTTCCGGTTTAGTTCTTATGGAAAATGCGGGGCGAGGGGCGGTCGATACGATGCAACGTCTTGAAATTGTGAGACCGAATTGTCCGATTGCAATAGTTTGCGGCAACGGCAATAATGGCGGCGACGGTTTGGTAATTGCTAGACATCTAAAGATTCGCGGTATGAAACCAACAGTTTTTTTGCCGGCAGGTTCAACAAAATTAACTGCTGACGCTGAATCGAATTTTAATATTTTGCAGCATTGTAATATTTCTATTCAGGAGCGGAATTTTCTTATTTCGGATTGTGATCAATTTGGAGTTGTAATTGATGCGATGTTAGGAACAGGGGCGAAAGGTTCGCCGCGGGATAATTTTGCGGAAGTGATTCGGTCAATTAACAAGATAAGAAATAAAATCGGTGTAAAGGTGATAGCAATTGACATTCCAAGCGGTTTGGATGCTGACACCGGCGAACCTAATGATCCAACGATTTATGCCGATTATACTTTAACGTTTTATGCTTCTAAAGTTGGTTTTAAGAACCCGATTGCATCAAAATATCTTGGAACGGTATTAGTTCATGACATCGGCATAGATTTTGAAAAATTCGCTGAATAGCGATACTTTTCACCTCGTAAAATTTCGTGTAATCTTTCAGTAGAATTTGTAATATACTCATTACACTTTAAATTTCGGTTTTTGTTTTAACCTAAACTCGCCCTGAAAGGGCAATCAGCATTAGCGTAGGGCAACGCCCTATGGAAAAAAATATAACACACAAAAGCCCTGTAAGGGCGACAGCAAAAAAATTATTTATGATCTTTAGGCTTGCGCCCTTTCAGGGCGAATTCATAGACAATTTTTTGACTCAAAAACAAGTTGTAATTAATAAAAAATATTTCAACGTTTATTGACAATATTTTAAATTAAAAAAATAAAAAACGAATTTTAAAGTGTAATTGGTATAACATGTTTAACTTTACACAATTGGGCAGCGTAAATTATAAAAAAACAAAATCAAACAACCAATACAGGGGAAGATTAAAAAATTGTCTGAAACTTTACAAAAAATATTATATTGCGGTCACGTTAATTTTCGATTTTAGCAGCAATTCATAGTACGATACGTATATATCAACTATAATTATCAATATGGATCATAATCTCCTTATACAATCAGATAATATCAAGGCATTAAATTATCTTCTAACCAACAATGAGTTACAAGGTAAAATTGATTTGGTTTATATTGATCCCCCTTACGCAACAGGCGGAAATTTTACAATCACCAACGGTAGAGCAACAACTATAAGCAACTCAAAAAAAGGCGGCATCGCTTATACCGATACGTTAAAAGGTACGGATTTTATCGAATTTTTACGAGAACGATTAATTTTGATTCATAAACTTTTGTCAGAACAAGGTTCAATTTATTTGCATATCGACTATAAAATTGGACATTACGTGAAAATCATGATGGACGAAGTTTTCGGTATCGAAAATTTTAGAAACGATATTACACGTATAAAATGTAATCCGAAAAATTTCGATAGAATAGGTTACGGAAATATAAAAGATTTGATCTTGTTTTATTCTAAAACATCAAATCCTATTTGGAACGAACCGCGAAAAAAATATTCCGAAAAAGATTTA
This sequence comes from Planctomycetaceae bacterium, assembly GCA_031278315.1. GTDB lineage: Bacteria > Planctomycetota > Planctomycetia > Pirellulales > Thermoguttaceae > WRKP01. Next base: position 13,774 of record JAITKS010000114.1, read on the forward strand.
GAAACACTTTTTCCGAAAAAAAATAAAAATGGCCGCAGCTATACAACTGTACCGATTCACGCCCCCGGTGAAACAGAAAATGGTAAATCTTGTCAACCGTTTAAAGGTATTTTACCGCCAACCGGAAGACATTGGCGTACCAATGCCGAAACAATGGAACAATGGGATAAAGAAGGTTTGATAGAATGGTCATCAACAGGAAATCCGCGCAAAATTATTTATGCCGATGAACGCAAAGGAATGCGCATACAAGATATTTGGGAATACAAAGACCCGCCATATCCGCAATATCCAACAGAAAAAAACGCCGATATGCTCGACTTGATAATAAAAACTTCATCCAATGAAAACAGTATTGTAATGGATTGTTTTTGCGGATCAGGAACAACTTCCAAAGCTGCACAACTCAATGATCGTCAATGGATCGCCATTGATCAATCAGATATAGCAATAAAAACTACAAAAAATAAAATTGACAAAATCAAAAACAATTTGTTCCTGCCAAAAAGAAATTATAAATTCGTAAACTTGGAAAATAAAATCATTCAGTAAAA
>JAITKS010000137.1 GCA_031278315.1 Planctomycetaceae bacterium
CGCCAAAAAACCGAATGCGTCAAACAAAGAACTCTTACCGACTCCGTTTTTACCAATGACTGCTGTTAGCGGTGTCAGCGGTTCAGCTTGCTGCAAATTCATAAGCCGGCCAAGTGTAACATCTTTTAAAGATTTGAAATTCTTTACTCGAAATCCTTCTATTTTTGCCATAATAGTTTTTTTAATATGTCAGTGGAATTAGTGTTTTAATTTTTGTTAATTAAGGGAAATTCGGAAAGATTTTTTCTTAAACAAAATTAACAAAATAAACGAAAAATATCCCATTCCGGGAACATTAGGATAACTTTTATATCACCAAAATTCATAGTACGATACGTATAATATTTTGCCGGATTTTATATGCGGCTGCAGATTATTTTCATTTTTCGTTACAGAAAAATTTTTTTAGAAATCTGTATGCAATTTTTGTTACAGTTCCAATTTCTAATCCGACAAATAATCCGGCGAAATTTTGTATTATGTCGTTTAGATCAAATTCTCGATAAGGGAAAAAAATTTGACCGGTTTCTGTAAATACCGCATAGAAAATTAATGCTAATCCTACAAGCTCAAAACTGCACCGCCGCCGATCCAACTCGCACAAAAAACCAAGAATCATAAATGAAATCAAATGCGAATATCCGCCAACATCTTCGGACGGCGTCCAACCAAAAACTAAAACCCGCGGGTCAGGCAGCCAAAGAAGTAATGTTAAAAAAATTATCCAACAAATTGTTAGAACATGTATCAATAATCGTAACCGTATAATTTTCATGTTAAAATGCGAAAAATTTATACCCCGTCAATTACTATAATTAGGGCAAAATAAAATATATCAGTTTAAATTTATCATGCGAAAATTCTGTGATCTATTATTCACACTTATTCACACTTATTCACACTGTAAAAAATGTGTTTGTAATACGTCGTCTTATATAACGGCATAAATTGCAGATGAGATGAATTTTCGTTACGATAATTTTTTACGATGCAAAAAGACTTTGGAATCTTGGGTCTCTAACGAGTTCGTCTTCGCGTATAGGCGTGATTTCGATCAATTTATCGACAAGAGTATCAGCAGTTAATCCTTCGCTTTCTGCGAGAAAGCTCATAACTAATCTGTGTCTTAAAACGGGTTTTGCTAATTTTTGAATATCTTCGCAAGTTACATAAGTTCTTCCATTTAACAACGCTCTTGCCTTGCCTCCCAAAATTAGATATTGAACAGCTCGAGGTCCAGCACCCCATGCGATATATTCTTGAACTATATCCGGTATTCCCTTCTTTTGATCGACACGAGTTTGCCGCACTAACGATAACGTATAACGTAAAACATGTTCACTTACAGGAACTTGACGTACTAATTTTTGCAAGCCGATAATTTCTTCCGCCGTTAGCACAGAATGAATTTCATCTGATTCAATTGATGTTGTTTTACGTACTATTTCAAGTTCTTCATCGAATGTCGGATAGCTTACAAAAATTTTAAACATGAATCTGTCTTGTTGTGCTTCCGGTAAAGGATATGTTCCCTCTTGCTCGATTGGATTTTGCGTTGCGAGTACAAAAAACGGTTCCGGCAAAACATGCCGTGTTCGGCCTACAGTTATACGATGTTCTTGCATCGCTTCAAGCAACGCAGATTGAGTTTTCGGCGGAGTTCGATTAATCTCATCCGCAAGTATCATATTGGCAAAAAGAGGTCCTTCAATAAACTTGTATATCCGTTTACCCGAATCTTGATCTTCTTCAATTATATCAATCCCCGTGATGTCGGCGGGCATAAGATCAGGCGTAAATTGAATACGGCTGAATTTGAGATTCAATGCTCTCGAAAGCGTACTAACTAACAATGTTTTAGCAAGTCCGGGAACACCTTCAAGCAAACAATGACCTCGCGAAAAAATAGAAATCAATAATTCATCGACTACTTCTATTTGACCAACAATAACTTGCGAAAGCTGCTCCAAAACCTTTTCACGAGCTGCCCGAAGCTTGGAAATAATTTGATCGTCTGACATTTTAGAATCAAAAGAGTTAAATTTTAATTGAATGATTTACGCATAAAATAATGCGTGCCGTTTTAAACTGCTCTCACTTGAAATTTGCAGTTCACGCCGCCTGATTATCTATCGAAAAACACAGACTTTTTAATGTATAACTTTGAACCGCTAAATTTCATAGTACAAGTTGCGTTTAACGTTTGAAAGTTAATTCGATCATAAATTAGATTTCTATCTGGATTTTTCTATTTGGATTTTTCTATTTGGATTTTTCTAATTGGATTTTTCTAAAAAATATTTCTTATGGTAAATTCTAAAAATCTCACATAAAAATTTAATAATATATCTGTAAAATTACTATATATAATGATGACTGCAAAAATTCCACTGATATATTACAAAATTTATTGTCAGCAGGAATGTAATAATCTCGGCCGCATTTTTATCTTTATGCGTTTTTATGCGTTTTTATGCGTTTTTGAAAAAAGCAGTGCGGGCGGGATGTTTTACGTTTTTGCTAAAATTAGTTTTTAGAAATTTCATTATTTTTTTTCTTTCCAAAAGAGTCAAGAATACCGTTTACAAAAGATGCTGAATCTTTGCCGCTGAATTTTTTGGCTAATTCTATTGCTTCGTTGATTACTACCGATGCCGGTGTGTTCATGTAAAATATTTCATACGCTGCAAGACGTAAAATATTCCGATCAATTGATGTCATTCGTTCTATCGACCAATTGTGTGCAACTTGGCATAGTTTTGCATCTATTTCTTCTCGTTTTTCTTTTACTCCATTTATCAAGTTATTTACGAATTTATAAATCTCTTCATGTTCCGGTAGTTCTGTTGTCAAAAAATCGTTTATTAGTTCTTGATTCGAATCAGGATTCATATCATTTTGATACAAAATCTGAAATGCTACCGTTCTTGCAAGAATACGATTCCCGAATTTACTGCCGGAATAATCCGCTATATTATTTATCGTTTCCATAATCTAAATTTATGTTCTCAAAAAATTGTCAAATTGTAAAAATAGTAAGTTGAAATTTTTTAATATTTTAGCGGAATATTACAAACTTTCAACATTTGAAAATTATGCAGAACAAATCTCATATTCAACGAGGATAATCCAAAAAACAAAAAATTATTCCGAAACCGAAATGTTATTCTTTCAATTTTTAATAGATCGTTATTTACGTTACTAATTGTAATTTTATTCTGCGATAACCGCTTTTTTTGCGGCACCGTAATATGTCATTGAACATTTCGGTCCTATGTTTACAAAAGATTCACCTAAAATATTGTCGTTTGATATTGCCCATGATTCTGCTTCATCTGTCAATTGTGTTAGCAACTTTTCAAATCGTGTTCTATAATATTCGAGCGTCGGCTTATTAATATTAGCCGGCACCATCAACGGAGGCGACGTAATTACTCTGCCTCTTGAAAACGGATACGGTAAAACAAATTTGTCCCAGCTGTTAAATCTCAACGCTTTATTGTAACCGAATCCGTAAAGTACGATTGGTAACTGCAATTTAGAAGCTAAATAAATTGCACCGGCAGACATCGTTCTTCGCGGACCTCGCGGTCCGTCGGGAGTAATTGCAATGACATCATGTTGTTTTAATGATGTTATTTGTCTTATTGCCGCAACACCGCCGCGCGCTGTCGAACCGCGAACCGCATTCATGCCGAAATAACGCGCTATACTTACAACAAATTCAGCATCATTATGTTGACTCGTTAATATTGTCGCTCCGCAATTACGCCGCAAAAAAAGCGGACTAAGAATATGCTCATGCCAAAATAAACTAATATACTTCTGTCTCGATATCGCCGCATCAACAGACGGATCATAATACGCCCACTTGTAATCAATCGTACTGAACAAATTACGTAACAATTGAACACTCGAAAAACCAATAAATTTCCAAAAAAATTTATTATTCAATAATCCCTTAAACAACATCGGCAAAAAATATACAGATTAAAATTTTCAACAAAATACTAATTCAAACAGCCGTCAACTAATGACAGATTCAAAACCGCTCTCACCGCATACGTATTTATATCACCCAAAATTCATAGTACGATTTCGTAAAAAATAATAAACTATAATTACACAATTTACAACCAATGTTAAAGAACATCTTTGAGGAATGTACAGTTGATAATTCTAAAAAAGTGAATTTCTAAAAACCTAAATGAAAAATTTATCGTTAGAAGGAACACAGTCGAACCGCCATATTTAAGCGTTTTTGTAAAAAAACAATGCCGACACAACGCCTGCGTTCCTCCTAATATTAGTTTTTAGAAATTACCAATATATTTTTGTAACAAAATATACATTACATTCTAAATTACAATCTGAATTACATTCTGAATTTCATTCTGAATTACAATCTGCATTACCAATAGCTGCAATACGCCGTTATCATTGTTATCATCCTGCTGCGACCCGACGCGGTCTTTGACCTTCAAGACATTCGCTCAAATGATTCAAAGCTTCGGCTTCGATCTGTCGGACTCTTTCCCTTGTGAGCCCGAGTTGTCTGCCGATTTCTTTTAACGTTTGCGCCTGATGTTCACCGAGTCCGAATCTCATTTTTAGAATCAAAGCGTCTCGTGAGTCCATTAGTTCTAGTTGTTCCATAACGAATGTTAAATTGTCACTTTCGAGCAGTTCTTCATCTGGACTTCGTGATTTATCATCTGTAATAATTTCGCTCAAAGCCCAACCGGATTCGGGTTGATCGTTTTGGGGCATAAGATTGTTTATCATTATTGCTTTTTTAATGATAGTCAATTTTTTTCTTGGCAATCCGAGCATCCTTGCAATTTCTTCCGAAGTTGGAGTTCGACCTAGCTCTTCCGATAATCGGCTGCCTGCCCGCCGCCATTTCGATAAAATTTCAACCATATACGCTGGAATACGTATTGTTTTTGAAGAATTTATTAAAGAACGCTTTATCGATTGTTTAATCCAATAACTTGCATAAGTCGAGAATCTTGTCCCCATTGCCGGATCGAATCCTTCAACAGCTCGTAGTAATCCTAAATTACCTTCTTCGATTAAATCTTGTAAACTCAACCCCTTGCCGGTATAAGCACGAGCGATATTGACAACAAGACGTAAATTCGCTCTTACCATTTTATCTCGTGCTTCCATATCGCCTTCAGCTATTGCCGCAGCTAATTTCAACTCTTCCTCTGCCGTAAGAAGCAGCGTCGAATTTATCTCCGACAAGTATGTCTCAAGCGGAGAATGAACATCGAGTACTGCTGCTTCTTTATCATCTCTCGAGTCGTTTCGCATAATGGGATTGATCCTCTCAAAAAACTATTTTAACTGCTGTCACCTGAATTTTCGGTTCAAGCTGCTGTCTGTTTACCTGCTAAAGCAGGTTTTACTGAATACGTCCTTGTATCGCCGAATTAATAATACGGCGTCTAGTGTTGTATTTGTTCCAATAATAATAAATATCTGTAAACTATTGTTCGCCGTTTGTAACTATTGATCGCCGGTTATTGCTTTATCGACTTCAATAAAAATCGTTCTCAAAAAAAGCTGGCAATCATCGTATTATTCGCCCTTTCATCAATAATACGGCTGTAACTGACAATCTAAATGTTCGTTTGATTCCGATTGAAACGAAAATTTACACTAAACCGATTACACTGTCACTAGACCTGATATTACGATACAATTACTACAATTGCGATTTTCATAATAAATCTAATTCAATTTTGAAATCACTAATAAAATTGTACGTTAAAAATTAACGTGAAACCTTTGAAAGAAATTTCACCCAATATATTACGCTTATTCCGTAACATAGAAACACAAGGTATTGTGTCATTACATTGATTATTGTTTGGTTTTTAACGTGTTTACAATTATTTCACTAATATATTACCCAAGAAATATTTTATGACAGGATACAGAATATATTAAGTTTTCTCAAGACAATCTATAACATTTTGAATATCTTTCGGAATTGGAGCTGTGATTTCTAACTCTTCTCCCGTTATCGGATGTTTGAACGTTAATTTATGAGCATGCAACGCTTGACGGCTTAAAATTATTGTACCGGTTGTATTTTCGTCAGCTATAGAAACGGGTTGTTTTCCAGTTAGTTCTTCAGATGTGATTGTTTTACGTCCTCCGTATAATTTGTCGCATAAAATCGGGTAACCTGTATGAGCTAAATGTACGCGAATTTGATGTGTTCGTCCTGTTTTCGGGAGACAACGAATTGATGTAAATTTATTGTAACGTTTAATTACTTCATAAAATGTCAATGCTTCTTTGGCGTCGGGATCGGCGGGCGGTGCAATACGCATTTTTTCTTTAGCTTTCGGATGTAAACCGATGGGAGCGTCAATCATATCTCTATCAAGATGCGGTTTACCGAATACGATTGCGAAATATTCTTTACGGATTTTTCGTTCTTCAAACAAAGCTGCTAACTTTGCGTGAATGAAATCATTTTTCGCAACAAGAATAACGCCGCTTGTATCACGATCCAGCCGATGCACAATTCCGGGACGAGTTGGACCTCGTGCCGTACTAAGTTTCCCGCCGAAATGATACGCAAGTGCAGCAACAAGAGTACCAGACCAATGTCCGCGAGACGGATGAACGACCATATTAATTGGTTTATTCACTACTACTATATTGTCATCTTCGTACAGAATATCGATTGGGATTGGTTCGGCTTGCGGCATTTCCCGCGGTAATTCAGGTATCGTAAAGCGGACAACTTGACCTGATTTAAGCCGATAAGAAGGTTTACCGGCAGACGGTTTATTACTGTCAGGATCAATACAAACGTAACCGTTTATTATTGCGTTACGAATAATTGTACGGCTAATGTCGGGGAAATGATACGCTAAAAATAAATCAAGCCGCCAACTTGATTCCGTATTTTCAACTGTCCGAAAATGTATCTCATCGACGCAAAAATCTGTCATAGTTTTTTTGTAACAATAAATGTTAATGTAATTGGAAGTAAGTAAGT
>JAITKS010000170.1 GCA_031278315.1 Planctomycetaceae bacterium
TTATTTCCCCGTTTTGTCCGAACCCAACCTTTAACGGTAAATTTCTCTCCTATACTGTTGGATTTCAATATATCCAAAATCCTAATTCTACCCGGTGTCTGCATAATTATTGTTATAAATTCAATCAAAAAAACGTGCAAAATTACATAAAAATTTTGGACTTCCAAAAATGTGAACAAGAAAAGGATGGTACACGCGTATATTTTTCGTAAATTCCGTGTAAAACCAAAACGCAGTATGCATTAATTCTGAAATACTCGGTAAACATTCTGAAATATGTAATAAATAGCATTAATACATAGAATGAATAAACTGGAAAAAGAAAACTTGCAACGCCGGTTATTTCTGATAATGAAAAATAAACGCCCATATTTAAAAATTGGGGGAGTAAAGCATTTAGCATCCGGAGTATGGGGACAATTGTGGTTGGATTATTGTTATACAATGGTTGTTAGTTGTTCAAACAAGTATTTTCGCCGATTGGGAAACCGATTCGCTTTCGGGATTTATTTTCCGATTCCTTTTTTTGTTCGACGATTTCTGTCAGTGCCTGATATATATCATTGAATTGCATGTTTGTTTCGACCATAAATTCTTCGAGTTTTTGATTGAGTTTGGCATATCCCAAAGCGTATTGACGCAATGCGACAAAAGCGCGCATGATACGTATGTTTATCTCTATGGCTTGTTTGCTGTTGAGAACGGATGAAAGCATAGCAACGCCTTGTTCCGTAAATGCAAATGATTGATAACGAGAGCCGCCCCATCTTGAGGTCACAAATTGTGACCTCAAGATCAGAGATTCTTTTTTTGTTAATTCAAACATAAAATCGTCGGGGAATCGTTCTATGTTTCGTCTTACGGATTGTTTCAATACTTTGGTTTCAATGCCGTACATCTCCGCCAAATCGAAGTCAAGCATCACTTTTCGTCCCCTGATTTCGTAAATTTTACTTCTTATTATCTGTAGTTCCATATCTTTTCATTTATAACAAAATCCACACGTCTTGTAACCGTTCTTTTTCGCTTCTTCGAGGCTCATCTTCTTTCCCTTCGAGCCGTAGCGGGATAGCCCTTTGCATTCGTGCGAATGATATGCGTTTTTGCTCCCACATATCAGAACCTCGTCTTTCGACTTCCCCCCGCAACTTAATAGAAAGACGCAAAATTGATATTTCTTGAATCTCCGTTTCAACTTGTTCATTTTTTTGTTTTTAGCCAAATTTGTTGTTCCGTACGGCGAGAAACTCTGTGCGCGGCATATTTTTAACCCCGCCCTTGTTGTCTGTCGTTTCATCTTCAGCGTCGCACATTGCCCACTCTATATTGTCGACCGTTATCTTCTCGCCATGCGTAACGACGGTGTTAGCCTCGATTTTCTCCTCTGCTAAAAACTTCGTTTTTTTCTCCTTTTGGAAAACTTTACTTATCGCACCACCAATCGCCATAAGCACGCACACTACTCCAACAGAAACCAGTATTTGAATAAAATTCGTCCACCTTATAACTTCTTTTCCTAAATTTCCATAATGAAATCCGTTGTAAAATTAAATAAATAAATCCAAACTACGACACTTTTTTGAACATATTTTTTACTGCGCTTATATTAAATCGTTTATTTTTTTAATATATCGGTAATTCTCTTATAATAATCGAAAAAAATCTTTTAATCTTGCCGAAAATTTCCGCTATTCAAAAATTAATTATTAATTTTGTCCCGTAAAAGTGCGTACAATTATTTAATGGTACGTTTTTTGCAGGTGTTTAATCAAACAATAATAAAAATGAGAATTTGTATAATTATTACTTTAATGATGTTTCCTTCTTTACTTAATACGATGCAAGGACAGGAAAAAATTGAATGCGAAGGGATTGTAAATGCTATCAAGAACGCTCAGGCGACGGAATTATCTCCTTATTTGGCAAATACTGTCGAGTGTGATATGTTCGGAAAGAGCAATGTTTACAGCAAGGCTCAGACTATACAAGTGATGAAAGATTTTTTTACTCAAAACAAGCCGAAACAATTCACCATCAATCATCAAGGTGGACAAAGCGAGACAAAATTTTTTATTGGTACGTATAAAACTATCGCCGGGAAAAAATACCGGATATCGTGTTCTGTTAAACGTGAAACGGGTAAAACCGATATAATTCGGCAAATCAGAATCGAAGATTATACCGAAAATCAATCGTAAATAATTTGATGGTCGAGTTAAATCAACGGTCGGGAATTGGTTATTCCCTTATATTGGACATCGGGAATAGTCGTACGAAGCTGTTTGTTACCGACGATGTTAAGATATTATATTCGGCTACATACGAAACTATTGTCGATCTGGAGAAAATTTTCGCTCTTTTTCCACAGATAAAGAAGGGAATATACTCTGCTTCGGGACAAATTGCAAAAGAAATGGCGGACTTTCTTAACGAAAGACTTGATTATCTTATTCATTTCACTTCGGAAACGCCGTCTCCAATCAAAAACCTGTACAAATCGCCCGAAACGCTTGGTAGCGACAGGCTTGCTGCCGCAATAGGTGTAAATCACTTTTTGCCAAACACTAATCTCATAATATTCGATTTTGGGACAGCCATAACAATCGATTTTGTAGACAGCGAAAACAACTATCTCGGCGGAAACATTTCGCCCGGGCTTTCTGTTCGTCTAAAATCGCTGAATTTTTACACAAACAGGCTGCCGTTGGTCTCGACTCCAGCAAAAATCGAGGAAATTGGAACAACAACAACGAAAGCAATCGAGATCGGAGTTGTCCGTGGAATTATTGGAGAAATAATGAGTTATATCAACCAATATACAGGACATAAAATAATTTTTACGGGGGGAGACAATTTTTATTTTGCTGAAAAAATAAAAAGTCCCATATTTGTATTTCGAAATCCGGTGGTTTTTGGTTTAAATCGGGTTTTACGTCACAATCTTGAATTGTGTTTTTTGACAGGAATAATAAAAAAACAAAATGTTGAATAATAATTAATAAAAATATAATAGGTAATGAAAACATTAAAATTTACAATTGTTACACTTTTAGTTGGCGTATTAGGTTTAAATTTAAACGCTCAAAAATATGGAGCTACACCTGAGGATAGTATTCAGTGTCTTTTGAATCTTCAGAGTTATGATACTGAATATAAGAGCAAAAATTATGCCGCAGCATTGCCTCCATGGCGGGAAGTTCTCAAAAATTGTCCTAAAGCAAGTCAAAATACGTATATACGTGGAATTACTATGATGCGTTATTTAGTTGACAAAACTGCCGATCCTGCATTGAAGGAAGCAAGAATCGATTCTTTATTAATGCTCTATGACAAACGGCTCGAATATTTTAATGTAAAAGACAAATCCGAAGTACTGTACACCAAAGCCATTGAAATTCAAAACTACAGACCTGACAATCATCGGGCAATATACGAAACTTACAAATTGGCTATTGACGCAAACAAAAACATCGATTTGATGGCTGTCGCCAAAATCATGCTCTCGGCTCGCGAACTTTACGAAAAGAAAGAACTCTCGGTGAACGATTTTACGAACGTCTATACCGAAATGTCAGATATAGCTGAAACACAGGTGAAAAAAACTCCCAACGACACTGTCAAAATCGCTCTGAAAGCTGCTATCGAAAGCGCCTTTTTGACTACCGACGCCGCTGATTGCGAAAACCTTATCAAAGTGTTAGGCGAACGATTCAACGCAAACAAAGAA
>JAITKS010000201.1 GCA_031278315.1 Planctomycetaceae bacterium
CCGCTGGGGCGGGCTATAATCCTGTTGCCCTTTCAGGGCGATTCTAGTTTTATACGTGAACGGCCACCTTTTTCGTTACAAAAAATAATACCGAATTTTAAAGGACAATGAGTATATTAGGAGGAACACAGACGTCTCGCCTGCAAATTTTTTGTACAAAAAAAGTCTAAATATGCGGTCGAGACAACCGCGTTCCTTCTAAAAATAAATTTTTACATTAGGTTTTTAGAAATTCACTATATATATTCTTCATTTATATATTACAAAATTGGTAATTATTGTATCTCTCTTGATTGGTATTTTATTTTTATGCGATCGAAATTCATAATACGGCGTTTGTATTTTTTACGTTGAAATACCTCCGGCAATCGCCGGTATCAGCATAATAGTATCACCCGATTTTATTTTCGTTTCAATACCATTTTCCGTGCGTATATTTTCGTCATTTAAAAAAACATTTACAAAACTTCGTAACTTGCCGTCATCATCAAAAAGATGACGCTTCAAATCAACATAAAGTTCTGTCAATTTATCAAGAGACTCTTCAACTGTCGCTGCTTCTACTTTTACTTCAGATAAACCATCCGTGAACGTGCGTAAAGCAGTCGGAAGTTGAATCGTTACCAATTGTACATTGGAAGTTGTCATAAAAAATTCCTTTTTCATATCACCGCGATTTAACATTCGATAACTCAATATTTTCAAAACTTCTAATAAGAAGTCTAATATTGCTGCCGAAAATTTAATCGCAGATAAAGTTATACTCTAAATACTTTTAACATTACAATTATTCAATTATTTGTGAATTATTACCTGAAATTTATTTCATAAAATTTGTATTTCCTCTTGTTCAAATTGCGTCCGATCATTGCGTAATAACCAACTTGTCAACTCATCCGCATTGCCGGATTTTACCGAAACAATAATATACGAATATACCGGCAAAGCATGATTCAAATCATAATCCGACGGCACAGATTTATGATCAGGATGCGAATGATAAAATCCGATTAAATCCAAATTTTGTTTTAAAGCTTTTTTTTCACATTCTAGAAATTCTTCCGGTCGAATTAAAAAACGGTTATGCTGCGTTTCCGGTTCGCGATTGTTTGAAATTGGAATAAGCTCTATTACTTTTCTGTCTGCCGAATCGATTTTACCGAGTAACGCTCCGCAGCACTCGTTTGGATATTCCTGTTCGGCATGTTTATTTATTTCGGCAATTTTAGTCTCATTAATTACAATCATTTGATTTATACATTATTTCGTAAATATTTCAGATGCGGTTTTTTAATTACTCACACGTGAATTATCGGTTTTCGTTACAATAAATAAAATAATATAAAATTGAATTGAATTGAATTGAATTGACACAAGGCATTGAATCGCAACAAAAAATTTTTTTACGTTAATCCCATAATTCATTACTTAGGTATCTATTTCCGCTGTCGCATAAAATTGTTACGATAATTTCGTTGTTTGTTAAATTTTCGGCTAACTTAACGGCAGCGAGTACATTTGCACCAGAACTAATACCTACGAATAATCCTAATTCTTCGGCGAGTCGTTTAGTCATTTTTTTGGCTTCTTCGGTACTTACATTTATTTCACCGTCGAAAAGCGACGGTGTATAAAATCCGGGCAAAATAGTTGTAGCCATGTGTTTCATGCCTTCTAGTCCATGCAGCGGCGATTCGGGCTGCATTGGAATAGTTTTTATTGCCGGATTAAATTCTTTTAGCCGTCTTGCGGTACCGGTAAAAGTTCCCGAAGTCCCCATTCCGGCGACAAAATGAGTTACCTTTTTGTCCGTTTGTTCCCATATTTCGACAGCAGTACCGTCATAATGAGCTTTCCAATTTTCGTCATTATTATATTGATCCGGATAATAATATTTGTCTGGATTTTCATTATAAATTTCCCGTGCTTTAAGCAACGCTCCGTCGGAACTTTCCAGAGGACTTGTTGCAATAATTTCTGCTCGAAAAATTTTTAGTAATTTTTTTCGTTCAGTACCGGCATTAGCAGGCATACAAAGAAGTATTTTATAACCGAGCGCAGCTCCAAACATTGCATAAGCTATTCCTGTATTGCCGCTTGTTGCGTCGATTATAATTTTTTCTTTAGTCAACTTGCCTGACTCAATCGCCTCAACAAGCATTCCCTTGACCGCACGATCTTTAACAGAACCACTCGGATTAAAAAATTCCGCTTTGGCAAAAATACGCGCACCCTTATTCCCTTCAAATATAGGGAGAAGCGGCGTCCTCCCTACGGTATCCAAGATCGTCATAAATTCCTATTCCTTTATTCTTATTCCTTTATTCCTATTCCTTTAATATAGTCCTAATTTCTAATTGGATTCGAAATATTTAATTACGCAAATTACATGCCATTAACTCACAGACATTTAGAATTTTGTCAACCTAAAATTCATAGCACGAACAATATGAGTTCACGAAATTCTTGTTTGAATTAAATATTACAAGCCGTCAATTATCACAGCACGAAAAAATAAATTCCATCAAATATAACGGCTGACCGTGATATTTGACGGATCAAATTCTCACAAAACTGAATACACAATAATATCGCCTAAATTCATAGTAAGATACATATAAATTAGAGTTAATTCGTTATTTTAAATTGTCATTTATATTTACAAATATTTCCAATTCAAAAAAAGACATTAAATATTATTCTCTGTAAAACTCTATGTTTTCGGTAGATAATAAAAAAATAATTATCAGAACTGCTCAAATGTTATCTAAAAAAAATATGTAAATATTGGCATTGCGTCAAAATTTTAATTTTATTATACTCCGCAAAGACAATTGAAAGCAGGAACAATAAACTAAAGCATACAGTTAATAAAGTATCGTCCCTGCTGGACTCAACCGGTAATGTGATTGATAAACCGTATCAATATCAATTATGTATTGTTGATTACATTTAACTAACTCATCGCTAACTCATCGCATTTTAAATTTCGCTTTTGCCTTTTGATTCGATTATGAAATTTACCGAAAATTCAAGTGAAAGCAATTTAAAAAATATATCGTACAACTTTTAGCCCTATATTAACATGTTCAATATCCGAACAATTATTTTGTCATTAAATTTAATATTGTTGTTCAATGCTGTTACGGTATTTGCATCTGACCACACAGTAAAGTCTGAACTAAAAACCGAATTGCTTTTTATAACAACTCCCAATTCGTCCTATTGCGAACAAGCAATTCCACTGATGAATGAATTTATAAATAACGGTTATAACGTGCGGACAATTTCCGTTGCGCAAAATCCTGAAATTATACAACAATTCAATATCACAAAATTACCAACATTCATCCTAACCCAAAACGGTAAAATCATCGACCGCGTTGACGGCGGCGCAATTCCAATTATCCTAAAACCAATGATTCAAGGTATGTTCGACCGAATAAATCAAATCCCGCAAAAAAATGTTACAAAAAATAAAATTACATCAGATAATTCAACAAACTCATCTAATAAAACTAAATCAGATAATAATTTTATAAAACCGCCAATAGAATCATCGAGATTACTTACAAACTCATCTTCAGTTCCTTCAATCGGAGCTGACAATAATAAAACAATCTTGCGTTCAGAATCTACAGTATTTGATCCTGAAATATTGAAACGAAAATTTATCACGCCGTCTGTCAAGCTGCGAGTCGATTCTACAAATGGACACTCTTGGGGTTCAGGAACAATTATCGATACTCGCGACAACGCTGCATTAATCTTGACTTGCGGTCATATCTTTCGAGAAGCAGGAACATCAGGAAATAATGCAGTAACATCAGGAAATAATGCGGGGACATCGGGAAATAATGCGGGAGCAACTGGAAATAACGGTAATGGAAATAACGGTAAAATTTTAGTCGAAGTGCATCTTTATGGAGAAAATTCATCCGTGAAAGTTTACGGACGATGTATTTATTATGATCTTGAAATTGATCTTGCATTAGTTGTAATAGTTCCTCCTTGTCCGGTACATGCGATTCCGGTTGCGCCGTTAGGTTTTGCGATTAACGTCCAGCAAGACGTGATTAGCGTCGGTTGCGACAGCGGCGCAGACCCGACAATTCGTACACACTCAATAATGTCAACAAACCGAATAGGAACGCCGAGAACAAACAAATTACCTTTTCATTATATTCAAGTTTCCGGCGCACCCGTCGGCGGACGAAGCGGAGGCGGACTATTCAGCAACGACGGATTCCTTATCGGCGTATGCAACACCGCCGACCCAATATATAACGACGGACATTTCGTTCCCGCCGAAATCATAAGATACATACTCGACCAAAAAAATTTGTCTATCGTTTATAAAAATCCGTCTTTAAAAAATATTAAACAAAATCAATTATCTGCCGAACAAGCTAATTCTAATAATCAAGCTAATTCTAATAATCGATCTAATTCTAATAATCAACTTATGGTCAATTCGGAGTCGACAATATTACAACAACCTTTATCATCATTACAACAACCTTTATCATCACCGCTTCCTGTTATTGCTAAACCTCTTCTGCCGATTACAACTCATATTGAAAATCATAATTCCGCAACAGAACCGCAAACTTCAACTTCGACTTTAAATTCAAGATCAAATTTAAATTCAAATTCAGCATCAAATTCAAATTCAGCATCAAATTCAGCATCAGATTCAGCATCAGATTTAAATTCAGCCTCGACATTAACTCTGCCTGAATCTAATAACTTGACATCAGTAGAACGTGCAACTTTAAGCGAAGTAAAACGCCGCATCCAAGACGGCGACGAAGTAATTCTAATAGTCCGATCAAGACGTAACCTAGAAATGCCAAGTGACGTAATCGTTCTCAACAATGCTTCGGAACAGTTTATCGATACATTGATTCAACAATCTCCGGCAAAATATCCTTCGACTGAAAATTTATCAACCGGCAGTGTATCTCGCGAACAAATAATTTTCTCTTCACATGACAAACACACACACGAATCACATTCCCGACCTGTAACTTTCAATGTTCCGCACGACAAATAATTTCGGCAGAATTTCGGCGGAATATCTCAAAGGGTAATATATACTATTCATACTTGAAAATTCGGTATTTGTTTCGGTATTTATTTCGGTATTTATTTTAAGGCCAAATCCGCCATGAAAGGGCAATTCTAGTTTTATCCATGAACGGTCACCTTTTTCGTTACAAAAAATAAAACCGAATTTTAAAGTACAATGAGTATAACTTTTCGTCAAAAAAAATCTATCATCGGAATTTCCGAAGATACAAAATTGACAAAATAACTTTTCGTCAAAAAAATTCTATCATCGGAATTTCCGAAGATACAAAATAGACAAAATAACTTTCTTTCAAAAAATTCTATCATCGGAATTTCCGAAGATACAAAATTGACAAAATAACTTTCTTTCAAAAAAATCTATCATCGGAATTTCCGAAGATAGAAAATTGACAAAATAACTTTCTTTCAAAAAATTCTATCATCGGAATTTCCGAAGATAGAAATTCAGAATCGTCTCTTTAATTTATTTTTTTCGGGAACGCGGTCATCTCAACCGCATTTTTATTTTTGTTTTTTTGACAGGATTACAGGATTTTTAAATAATAAATTTAAAGGTAATATATCAGTCAGAGTAATTTATTGTTTTCCAATTTTTCGTTAGATTTATCAGATGTTTCAAATTTATTTTTAACAAACCTTATTTTGTTTTTTATTTACCACAGAGGACACAGAGAACACAGAGAAAAATGATTTTGTAATTTTAGATTTTCGTTACAAAAAAGGTAACCGTTCACGCATAAAAATAAATCAGCCCTGAAAAAGCAAATTCATAGACAATTTTTTTAACTCAAAAACAAGTTGTATTTATTAAAAATTATTGCAACGTTTATTGATAATATTTCCAATTTCCTAAATATGAATTTAACGGGTTATTGTTATTTTTATTAAGTTTGGTATGATTGCAAAATCATAATTTTTTGTCAACAGGAAATATCAGGGTTTTTTTTGTTACATTTAATTTTTGTTACATTTAATAAGATAAATTGAGAAGAGATTGTATGTGGGTACTCGAAATATATCAATCAAAACAAGGTGAAGGTATCTGGACAGGTACATATAGTGTTTTTGTCCGCCTACTCGGTTGCCCCCTGCGCTGCAGCTATTGCGATACCATTTACGCACGCTACCTCCCCGATAACCCAAATTTCGAACACGGCGCAGATATCTCCCCCGAAGAAATCGCCGGCCGCGTTTTGCTGCTCGACCAACCTCACGTCGTAATAACCGGCGGAGAACCAATGCAATCAAACGGAATCACACAACTGACAAAACTACTAAAAGATTTCGATTACAAAATCACAATCGAAACAGCCGGCATCTTTTTCACAGACGTATATTGCGATCTAATGTCAATCAGCCCAAAATTAAGTAACTCACGACCAATAAATTCCTCAAATCACAACGAACTCAAACAACACGACGAAACCTACTCAAAACCCGATATCGTACAAAAATTAATGGCACGCTATAACTACCAACTAAAATTCGTCGTCGATACTCCGCAAGACTTAGATGAAATTAATTTATATCTCGTCAACTTGCAAAACGTTATCCCCGAAAGAGTTCTACTCATGCCGCAAGCTACCGACATTATCACAATGGATCAAAAAGCACAATGGATCATTCCTCATTGTGAATCTCGCGGATTCAGTTACTGCCCAAGAATGCAAATAGTCTGGTACGGAAATAAACAACGAACCTAAATTTAATATCACCCATCAGAACCTCAGTTGAATGGAAAATAAAAACCACACAGTCGAAATATGCGATCCGCCAATCCGCCGCCAATCCGCCGCCAATCCGCCGTCAATCCGCCGTCAATCCGCCGCAAGCTGCCGCCAATCCGCCGCAAGCTGCTCAGTCGAAATGTACAATTCAACAAAAAATCAAATCGACTCGCACGACCTAATATTTTATTTGTAATATGTCAGTGAAATTTTTTTATTAATCACAGAGAATACAAAGAAAGAAAATTTTGTAATTTAAGATTTTGTAATATCAGTGAAATTTTGTTTTTCAACTTTTTTTGGTTTATGAATTTTACAACTAACCTTATTTTCAACCTTTGAAAAATTTTCACAAATATATTACGAAAAAAATAAATTATTCCACTGATACATTACTGAATACTGAATTTAATTTTTTCTATAATATCACCGCATAATATCCACTAATATCACCCATAAAATTATCACATAATATCACACTTATTTTTTTAATAATAAATGCCAAAACGAACTGATCTTAAAAAAATTGCTATTATCGGCGCAGGTCCTATAGTTATTGGTCAAGCTTGCGAATTCGATTATTCCGGCACTCAAGCATGCAAGGCGCTGCGTGAAGAAGGTTATGAAATTGTTCTTGTCAACTCGAATCCTGCAACCATAATGACGGATCCCGAGACCGCAGATCATACTTATATCGAACCTATCACATTAAATTATCTTACTGCGATACTTCACAAGGAACGTCCTGATGCAATTCTTCCTACACTTGGCGGTCAAACTGCACTCAATATTGCAATTCAAATTTCTGATACAGGTACACTCGACGAACTCGGGATCGAAATGATCGGAGCGAATCGTGAAGTTATCCGCCGCGCCGAAGACCGCGACTTGTTTCGCGAAACAATGTACAAAGCTAATATCGATCTGCCGAAAAGTGAACTCGCCCGTAATCGTGCTGAGGCTTATCACGCTCTTGATATAATTGGTCTTCCTTGTGTAATTCGACCCGCATTCACGCTTGGCGGAACCGGCGGCGGTATTGCTTATAATAAAGAAGAATTCGATAAAATTGTACAAGGCGGTCTTGCGGCAAGTATGGTCGGTGAAGTGTTAATTGAAGAATCTCTCGCAGGGTGGAAAGAGTTCGAGATGGAAATGATGAGAGATAAAAATGATAATGTCGTAATTGTATGTTCTATCGAAAATCTTGACCCGATGGGAATACATACCGGCGACTCAATTACTGTCGCACCTGTTCAAACTATGACTGACCGTGAATACCAGAAAATGCGCGACTTGTCAATAAAGATAATTCGTGCCGTTGGAGTCGAAACGGGCGGTTGCAATATACAGTTTGCTCAAAATCCGCGAACAGGCAGATTAGTCGTAATTGAAATGAATCCTCGTGTCAGCCGCAGTTCTGCACTTGCGTCAAAAGCGACAGGATTTCCTATCGCTAAAATCGCAGCAAAAGTTGCGGTCGGATATACTCTCGACGAATTACGTAACGATATTACGGGAACTACAAGTGTCTGTTTTGAACCAACTATCGATTATTGTGTCGTTAAAATTCCTAGATTCGCATTTGAAAAATTTCCCGAAGGAAACGAAACTCTGTCAATTCAAATGAAATCTGTCGGCGAAGCAATGGGAATCGGTAGAACTTTTAAGGAAGCTTTACACAAAACGATTCGCTCACTAGAAAATCGCCGATTCGGTTTATTCAGTGCCGACGATACTGTCGAACCAATCGACGAAATCTACCGTAAAATTAGCGTGCCTACCCGCGATAGACTCTACCAAATCGCTTGGGGAATTAGACAAGGCGCAGATATTGAAACGTTAAATCGTCTAACCGGTATCGATTCGTGGTTCTTGTATCAAATCGCCGAAATTGTCCAAGCAGAATTAGAACTCGAAAATAAAAGACTCGACGATATCGCACCTAGTGAAATGTTACATCTCAAGCGGCTCGGATTCTCTGATAAACGTCTTGCAGAAATATTCGGTGTAACAGAAAAAACAGTTCGACTCCAAAGATTAGATCAAGGAATCACCGCAGTACGTAAAATGGTTGACACTTGCGGCGCAGAATTTGCCGCCGTTACACCTTATTACTACACAACATACGGAGAAGAAGATGAACCGGGTGAGCCGGATGACCGCCAATCAATACTTATTCTTGGGGGCGGTCCGAATAGAATTGGTCAGGGGATTGAGTTTGATTATTGTTGTTGTCATGCTGCTTACACGGTTAAAAAACTCGGCTACCGGACAATAATGATGAACTGTAATCCTGAAACAGTCTCAACTGATTATGATACTTCCGATGTACTCTATTTCGAGCCGCTTACACTCGAAGATGTACTTGGTGTAATTTCGCATGAAAATCCTATTGGTGTAATACTTCAATTCGGCGGACAAACTCCTCTTAATCTTGCTAAAGTGCTTGCTGATGAAAACGTGCCGATTCTTGGAACGGATGTTGCTTCGATTGCGCTTGCGGAAGATCGTAGATTGTTTGGTGAATTGTTGCAATCTCTTGGAATTAGGCAAACTCAAGGCACGACTGCATTCACACTAGATGAGGCAATTACGGCTGCTGAAAAAATTGGTTATCCTGTTTTAATGCGTCCGAGTTTTGTGCTTGGAGGTGCGAAAATGGAAATCATATTTGATCGTGACGATTTACAATCTTATTGGGACGCATTGTTGAAATACTCGAAACAAGCTGATTTGACAATAGATGAAAATCGACCCATTCTGATTGACCGTTTTCTTGAAGATGCAATCGAAATAGATGTTGATGCGGTTGCGGATGGAAAAAATGTAATTGTAGCTGCGATAATGGAACATATTGAAGAAGCGGGAATACATAGCGGCGATTCGGCTTGTTCTTTACCTCCGCAATCGCTTACGCCGAAGTTAATCAAGCAGCTTGAGGATGCAACACGAAAAATTGCGGTCAAGATGAATGTTATTGGTTTGCTTAATATTCAATTTGCAATCAAGCACAAGTTGATTTATGTACTTGAGGTCAATCCTCGTGCGAGTCGTACGATTCCTTTTGTGAGTAAAGCAATTGGTGAACCGATGGCGTCGATTGCGACGCGTGTCATGCTTGGTGAAAAATTATCTGAAATGTTTTTACCGACACCTTTTAGGCGATGGCAGGAGATAAATCATGTAGCGGTTAAGGAGTCTGTATTTCCTTGGACGAGGTTCCCGGGTGTTGATACGAGACTTGGACCGGAGATGAAATCAACGGGTGAAGTTATGGGAATTGCAGAGACTTTTGGCGAGGCGTTTGCTAAAGGTGAAAATGCAACTGGGATACCGGTTCCGTTAAGCGGCAATGTTTTTGTGTCAGTAAAGGAAGCGGACAAACCTTTTATTGGTGAAATTGCGAAGCAGCTTGTGAATTTAGGTTTTAAAATTATTGCGTCGAGGGGAACGGGTGCTGTAATTGCGAGCATGGGATTTAATGTTGAAATTGTCGCAAAAATTGTAGAGGGAGAACGTCCGAACATTTTGGATAGAATGATTGACGGCAAAGTACAATGGATTATAAATACTCCATCGGGAAAAAATCCGGTTAGAGATGAAATTCTAATTCGAACAACGGCAATGAGGATTGGTATTCCTTTAGTAACAACGGTACGCGGAGCCAAAGCATTCCTTGATGCGGTTTCTTTTCTATGTGAAAATACAAACGTAAATGTGAAAACAATCCAAGAGTACATGTAGATACAAAAAGTTTAACCGATCATAGCAACTACAACAGCAGCAGTCTATTCTTTCAACAATGCCGGAAAATTGAAAAATCGAAAATTAAGTAATATACTCTTTGTACTTTAAAATTCGGTTTTATTTTTTGTAACGAAAAAGGTGACCATTCACGCATAAACTAGAATCGCCCTGAAAGGGCAACAGGATTATAACCCGCCCCATCGGGGCGGGTAAAAGCCCTCCTCCAAATCGGGCAGCCCTGAAAGGGCGGTAAGAAATAAATCCGCGGTTAACAGATATTGTGAA
>JAITKS010000313.1 GCA_031278315.1 Planctomycetaceae bacterium
ATTCAGAATTATCTGAATAAAATAATTGGGGTAATATATCAGTGGAATTGTTGTTTTAAATCTTTTTTGTGCGTTTTTTTTCGTGTGTTTTGTGTTTCAAAAAAATATATGTATCGTCCTATCAATTGCAGTTAAAACCGAAAATTAAAGTGTGAGGAGTATATTTAGACGTTTTTTGTACAAAAAAGATGCAGGCGGGACGCCTGCGTTTCTTCTAATATTAGTTTTTAGAAGTTACTTTCAGTTTGTTTCATATTCTCAAAAAAACAATTCGGTGTTGTCAATTATTAGATAGACTCTAGCGAGACACTAATTTAATAAACAGTTACCAGTCTATTGTCCATCCCCGCCTTGTTAGAATTGAATTAACAGATAAAATTATGCACCATGATTTTGGTAGTAAACCGAACTCACTATTGAATTCGTTGATCTTAAAAGCGCAAAAGCAAAATTGTAATTAAATACGGCCTTGATAAAGGATAAACGAAATATTCAAATTCAAAAAAATTTATACCGGATCACATTTTTCAGATTACATTTTCAGACTAAATTTTTGAACACAGTGAATAAAAAATCAAAACAGATTTTCAAATAGATAAATTTTCACCAGTTACAAAAACTTAAAAATGTGAAAAAGTTAAAACTTTAACCGAATTTTAGGAGTAATTTTTACAAATGACAAAAGGATTAGTTTATGAACACGTCAAAGATGTTTTGATCGACGAGCTGGCAGTTGATGCGGAAGAAATCCGGCCTGAAGCAACTTTGATTGGCGATCTTGGTGCAGAATCAATTGATATTCTTGGCATCGTATTTAACCTTGAAAAAAAATTGGGCATTAAACTCGAGCGCGGTGAAATCGTTCCTGAAGACGTCGTAAATGATAAAGAAGGTCTTTACGTTGTAGATAACAAGCTAACCGAGTTAGGCATAATGGAAATCAAAAAACGTATGCCGTTTGCTAATATCGAAGAACTTGAAAAGAATCCGATGGTAGCAAATATTAAAACGATATTAACAGTACGCGATTTGTGTTATATCGTCGAATCAAAATTAAATGCTGATAATGCTGATAGTGATAATAATGACAGTGTTAATGATAGTGAATAGAATTAATCGATAAAAAATTTGTTCTTTCAGCAGAATTTTCAACAGCTCTCACTTGACTTTTGGTTCGAGTTGTCTGTTTACCTAACATGAAAACAGGTTTTACCGAAAACATATTTAATCGGCGAAATTCATATTACGATATGCAATATACGATGAGTATATTAGAAAAATTTCGCCGAATATTATAATACGTATCGTATTATGAATTTCGGTGACATAAAAGTTATTCATAAAAAATCATTAACAAAATCATTAAAAACCTGCTTTCAAATACGTGAGTTGACAAATCAAACCGAAAGTTTAAGTAAGAGTAGTTTAGTAAAAGCAGTTTAAAAAGTGTTTACTTTAAATTCGGTTTATTGGAATTGACTTATTTAAGTCAAGTTGACATTTATGTTTAAAGTAGCAAATTTTAAGTACGAGTTGTATAAAAATTACAAATCTAGTTTAAGATGCATTGGTATTGGATAGATCGGATAACGGTGTTTGAAAGTCAGAAACGTGCGGAATCAATTAAAGTTGTTTCGCTTGCGGAGGAGCATTTGCATGATCATTTTCCGTATTTTCCGGTCATGCCGGCGTCGTTGATAATTGAAGGCATAGCGCAGACAGCCGGATTGCTTTTGTATGATGCTAAAGGTTACAAGGAAAAAGTAGTTCTTGCCAAGATACCGCGATTTATTCTTCACAATGTCGAGGTGAAACCGGGTGAAACGCTCACGTATAAAGTCAAGTTAGAATCGGTACGGGAAGAAGGCGGGGTCGCTGCCGTGTGGGCGTACAGAGACGAAGAATTATTAGCAGAAGGTGAGTTAATGTTTGCACATTTAGGCGGCGCATTTGCAGACCAATCTTTATTCGCCGACGGAGATATGATCGATATGATGAGATTACTACGTGTATTCGATGTAGGTATCGGAATTGATGGAAAAAAACTATTACCGCCCGAAACAAAAAACAAAATCTAGTTCTATACTTTTCATATTCTAAAAGAGAAAATTATTGTTTTATATTTTTAGTAATATATCAGCGGAATAATTATTGTTATCGGGAACGCGGTCGTCTCGACCGCATCTTTAGGTGTTTTTTTGACAGGATTACAGGATAGTGGTTAGTGGTTAGTGGTTAGTTCGCATGCGGAAATTAGTACAGACACTAAGTTCGAATCACTAAGTAATATATTCCACTGATATATTACTATTTTTTATGTTTCTGACCTATAAAAAATTTTATATTTTAAAAGTGTCCATATTGCGATGATTCCATCTTTCCATGTTAATTTTTTTCCTGATTTAAAATCTCTGCCGTTGTAATTTATTGGTACTTCGCTGATACGCCATTTTTGTTTTGCAATTTTTACAGTTATTTCAATTTCGATTTCGAATCTGTTACTTTGCAGCGGTATTGATTTAATGATATTGCTGCGAAAAATTTTGTAACAAGTTTCCATGTCTGTTAATTTGAGTCCGGTTATAAAGTTTACAATAAAGGTCAAAAATTTATTCCCGAATTTATAATAACTAAATGTAACTTTTTTTGAATCCGATTTACACAATCTTGAACCATAAACGACATCTGCTTTATTTTCTATTAACGGTATTAGTAAATCATAATAATCATTTGGATTATATTCGAGATCGGCATCTTGAAAGATAATATAGTCTCCTTTTGCGATATTGATTGCCAGTCTTATTGCTGCACCTTTACCTTTGTTTTGCGGCTGCATGATTGCCGTTATATTGTGATATTTTCGGCAAAGCTTCCGAATAATTTCTGGAGTTGAATCAGTAGAAGCGTCATCAACAATTATTATTTCTATTTCAAAAGAAGGCGGCAACGAAGCAGCAATTATGCGGTCTATGCTTTGTTCAAGTAAATTTTCCTCATTGTAAACCGGAATTAAGATCGATAGTATTGACATTTATCATATTCTCACAAAGTTAAACATATATTTAGAAATAATTCGATTTGATTCGGTAAAAAATCGGGACATCAATATTGGTTCTAATTCAAAACAAAAAAATAACGCCGCCGAAATATTATTCTTTCAATTTTTTTATACTTATAACATTTGAATATTCGGTTTTCGTTACAATAAATAAATTGATATGTTGAGGAATCAATTGATAAATTAAAACAAAATATAAAATTTAAAATCTAAAATTACAAAATCATATTTCTCTGTGTTCTCTGTGTCCTCTGTGGTAAATAAAACAAAATAAGGTTAGTTTTAAAATCCATAACCCAAAAAAATTTGAAAAACAAATATTCCGCTGATATATTACAAATTCTCCTGATATTTTACACCGTTTATTTTTTCGTATTTAGTAACAGTGATGCATTCAAAACAACTGCAATCGAACCGGCATTGTGAACAAGCGCACCTATAACCGGTCCAATAATTCCAAACATTGCAAGAATTATCGCTACAGCATTTATACTCATTGAAATCCAAATATTGCCAATGATCTTGGCTCGCGTTTTTCTTGATAACTTTAATAAAAAAGGAATCTTCGATAAATCATCTATCATCAAAACAACATCTGCTGCGTCAATCGTTAAATCACTTCCGACTTTACCCATTGCAATTCCTACCGTTGCCGCTTTCAAGGCCGGAGCGTCATTTATTCCATCCCCGATCATCGCAATTTTATATCCGCTTTTTACAGCATTTTCAATTTCATTTACTTTCCCTTCAGGCAACAATCCCGATTTCACAATTCCTATCCCCGCAAGTTCCGATATTCCTTTTGCAGCTCGCGGATTGTCTCCCGTCAATAACATTACATCAACTCCGTCACGCCTCAATCGCTCAACTACATTATGCGAATCCAAACGTATCATGTCCGCTACAGATACAAAACCGATCACATTCAATCCCCGCACAATCCAAATCACCGTTTCACCAAGATCAAAATATGATTCAGCCCGCAATTTTATTTCATTATTTATCGTTACATTAAATCGTGATAAAATTCTATCATTTCCCACAATCAACCTTTCTTCTTTCGGCAAATTGTTTTCATCTAATAATCTCGCACAAATTCCTTCACCCCGAAATAACTCGAAACAGTCCGCCGAACTCAATTGCAGCCCTCTCGACGTTGCTGCATCAACTATACACTTCGCCAACGGATGCTCCGATAATAACTCAACAGAAGCTGCAAGCTGAAGTAACTCATCTCCGCTGAAATTGTCATCACAAGAATAAATTGCTTTCAACTGCGGCATACCTTGCGTGAGTGTACCAGTCTTGTCAAATGCGACAATGTTTATCTTTGCAAGCTGCTCAATCGCTTCACCGCTGCGAATTAAAATTCCTGTCCGCGACGCATTGCCTATCGTTGCAATTATAGCAGTCGGCGTCGCTAACACTAACGAACACGGACAAAATACAACTAATATCGTCACCGCCCGACTCACTGCACCTTCCAACAAATTCTGCATATCAAATACAGACGCCCGCCAAAATATACCTATCCCAAAATACACCAGTCCAACCACAACCGCCGTTACTATCGCCATCGGCACCAAAAAAGACGCCCATCTGTCTGCAATCCGCTCGACACGCGCTTTTTTCTGCTCCGCTTCACGCACCAACCGAATCATATTCGCAAGAGACGCTTCCTCGCCAACCCGCGTCGCACGCATAACAAAAGAACCAAAACAATTGACTGTCCCGCCATAAACCGAATCACCTTCAAACAAATCAATAGGTAACGATTCACCCGTAATCAACGATTGATCAATAGACGTATTTCCCGTTACAATAATTCCATCAACCGGAACAGTCTCACCCGGTAATACGCGCAAGAGGTCGCCGCTTTTAACTTCTTCTGCCGGAATAATTGTCTCGACATTATTCGTGTTGCTCATATTGTTAGAATTGATATCAAGATTTAATGTCTCAATTGAATCGGTAGAATCGGTTGAATCGGTATCATCAACTTTCATAATCCGGCGGGCTGTTTTAGGAGCAAGTTTCAATAACGCCTCAATTCCCGCACGAGCTTTAGAAATTGTCCACTCTTCAAGATAATGTCCCAACGCCATTATAAACGCAACTTCACCGCCGGCAAAAATATACGAATGAATATGTCCGCCCGAAGATTTACTGCCTGAAGGAAAACACAATTCAGAAATAATTGTCGCTGTAATTGCAGTTGTCAAAAGAGTGTCAACAGAAATACGATGATCAGAGAATAAATTTCTAACCGCATTTATAAAAAACGGAGTACCTGAAATCAATATTGCAAACCAAGCCGGATCAAAAAATAAGAAATCACGCATCAAATGAAAAAAACTTGCAATAAGAGATAATCCCGAAATTATAAGCAGAAAGATTTCTAACCGCTCATAAATTTCACGCAATCGTCCAGACTTATTTATCTGACCATTTTCACCGCCGCTTGTACGCCGAACATTACAACAACACGGCGGATTAATAGCTTTTTCACGACAACAATTTGTTTTCATAATTTTAAATTATACTCACGATACACTCGATAAATTTGAATAGATAACGTTGTACTCACGCAACTTATAATGTAATTGACTACTTAAAATAATATCTATTCGCACATTCATCATCTTAAATTCGCCCCGGTTTACTTGAATTAACTACTAATAATAAAACGGTAAAAAAGAATAACAAAACGAAATCGGATGTCAATATCAATGGATTCCTAAAACGGCGGTATTGACATTGTAATAAGTAAAGTTATAATTTTTTTCTCAATTTATTTGTAACGAATTTTGTAGATTTTGCTAAATATACTATTCACAATTTAGAAGTTCGCGGGTGATTGAAAAATATTATTGCTTTTATTTAACGTCCTGTAATCCTGTCAAAAAATAACATGAATATTATATGCGCCGTATTATAAATCGCAAAGAAGTCAAGTTACAAAAGCTTAATTCCTGATAGGCAGTCAGGCGGCTCTAACCCAAAATTCAAGTGAGAGCTATTAAAAAATAAATGATAGATAAAATGTATTCTATTAATTGTTACTGTAAATAATAATTCTTTTGTTATGTCGATTCGTTGTCAAAATTTTATTCTGTTTTTTTTGTTGATATTATTGTTGTCCGGTTGCGGAAAGAGACTTGGATCATCTCGCGAATTTGAACGCGAATTTGAAGAGATTCAAACAACATTTGAATCAGCAAGTTCATTGCCGGAAATTGAAAGAGCAGAAATGTATCGCCGTGTTGCGATTATGTATCAAGGATTAATTGATAAAGGAATTAAATCGGGACAAATATATTATAATCAAGGCAATGCTTGGTATTATGCGGGAGAACGCGGTCAAGCAATTGCGGCGTACAAATTAGCGTTACGATATTTACCGCAAAATCCGCGAATAATTGCAAACTTGCGAGTCGCAAGCGGCGGTAATGTTGATACTGACGCAACCGCAAGTTTAACAGCTGCAGGAATTACAAGCGGTGTAATTACTGCTTTCGAGTATTTATTTTTTTGGCAAAATCGAATAGGAATTTATCAGAAGTTTTTTTATTCCTCCTTGTTATCGATTTTACTTTTTGCTGTTGGTTTAGTTGGTTTGTTTGTTCGGAATAAATTACGCCGTTTTTTGAAACGATTAGCAATTTTTCTGCTCGTGCTTACTTTTATTTCAATCGTATCGGCAGCGTATGATTGGTATAGATTTGAGTGTTTTTCATACGCAGTTATTTCAGTCGAAAATGCACAACCGCGTAAAGGTAATTCCGAACAATACGACAAAGCATTCACTCAACCAATTCCGCTAGGAACGAATGCTGTAATAATAAGCGAAAGAGGCGAATGGTTAAATCTGCGATTTGGTGATATGCAAGACGGTTGGCTGCCGAAATCGCAAGTTATACGATACTGATTTTTAATTTTGCCGCTTTAAAATTTTCACCAAAAAAATTTTTTCACCGAAAAAAAATTCACCGAAAAAAATTTTTTCACCGAAAAAAAATTCACCGAAAAAAAATTTTTTCACCGAAAAAAAAATCACTGAAAAAAAAATTTTTCACCGAAAAAATTTTTCACTGAAAATTTCACAAAAAAAATTTCACTAAAAAATTTCACTGAAAGAATTACAAATTTTCCAATTGTTTGGAGGTATATTGATATGCCGTTTTCGAATATGTCGATGGTTCAATTGTCGCGTTATCTTCATTTGCCGGAGGAGCAAGTTCGAAAGTTGGTTGATCGAGGTTTGATACCGTCGCGGCGTGTGAATGGTGAGTTGTTAATATCCAAAGATGAAGTTCATCGTTGGCTTGAACGGCGTATTGGAGTTTCAGACGAGAACGAGTTAGCTCGTGTAGAACGTGCACTTGATGGTTCAATTCCGGCGGGTGAATTTGAGGAGTCAATTGTAATTTCGAGTTTGTTTCCGGCGGGTTCGATAATGATTCCGTTGGAAGCCAAAACGCGGGATTCGGCAATAAGGTCGATGGTTCAAATTGCAATGGGAACTGGTTTATTATGGGACGAAGCAGCAATGATAGACGCAGTAAAAGAACGTGAAGAATTACATTCGACTGCTCTCGATAACGGAGTTGCGTTTTTGCATCCAAGACGCCCCGCAGCCGGAATTTTGGGCGATACGTTTTTATCGCTAGGAATTTCAGTAAATGGGATACCTTTCGGCGGAAGCGGAAAATTGACAGATATTTTTTTTCTTATCTGTTCAATGAATGATCGAATACATTTGAGAATATTGGCAAGATTAAGCCGAATTTTATCGACACAAAATTTTCTATTGAGTTTACGTGAAACACAAAATGAAGAGGAAGCGTTGAGTTTAATTAGATCATCAGAGGAATCAATTGTAAGTTAGTGAAAAACGGTTATAATTTTTTCAGTTTTTTCATATTTTAATTTTCGGTTCTTGTTGTCTCTTTGCCGATAAATAATAGATATGCGGAAAGATAATTTGAAAATTGATAATTGCACATTTGTGCGTGAGTTTTTCAATAAAGATCGAAAAAGAAATTAAGAAAAAAGATTGTTGGTTATACGTTTGCTGTTATGTGTAAGACAGCATACGATTGAGGGCGATTAGCTCAGTTGGTTAGAGCGTCTGGTTTACACCCAGAAGGTCAGCGGTTCGAGCCCGTTATCGCCCACTTGGTCCGATTTGGTATTTTTTTCCAAGCCGGATTTTTTTATCTCTGATTTTTCTGAAATGAAAAAATTCTTTAACAACTCATTGACGCCATAACTGTTTGATACTGCACTGTTTGATACCGCACTGTTTGCTGTTATCATTAACTCTGAAATATTATCGTCTTTTTTTTGCATGAACGGTAACAGGAAATTGAAGCTGTACACCGCAACTCAAATTGGCTATAAGAGGTTTCTTTAATATTTCTTTTCTTTTGTTTACTGGAAAGATTTCTAAATTCACCTGCCAAATATTCGAATTTTTTGAAACGATAAATGGTACACCCGATATTTGAAGTTTCACTATCGTAAATAAATTTCCGTCATCTTCAACTAATACAAGTTTATATCCGTCACGTGAAAATTGAAATTTAAGTATATTACCATCAATCTCGACAACACCATTAGGCGGAACCTCTTTTATTAGAATTGGTGCAGCATATCTAGTACAACATATAGCACCCAATATCGATTGCATCGGTCCCGGAGGTCTTGAATGTTTGTTGAACATATTAGGCAGATCAGAAAGATTCGGCAGACCATTTACACCGAAACTCATTATTGTAATTCGTATCTTATTATCGTCTTCGTCGTCATCGTCTTCATCATCATCGTCATCATCTTCGTCTTCTTCATATTCATATTCGTCATCATCATCATCGTCATCTTCGTCTCCTCCTTCATCATCATCATCATCGTCTTCATCTTCTTCATCTTCGTCTTCATCATCTTCGTCTTCATCATATTCGTCATTATCATCTTCGTCATCCTCATATTCATCTTCGACGTCATTATTATTGTCTTCGTCAAAATTATTATCGTCATCGTTCTCGTATTCATCTTCGTTGTCATTTTTATTTGAGTCATTATTGGCGTCGGCATCAAGATTATCTGCGTCATTATTATCAACTTTTTTAAGATTGACTTTTAGCGTATATCCATCGTTTCTATCTTTGTAAGTGAAAGTCTTGCTTGACGTTTTTTGATTACTATTAACAAACGCCATTATGTCTGAATCAACAATTCCTTTCAACGAAATAGAATCTTTCCATTCTTGCAAGAAATCTTTAATTTCAGTTAATCTGCTTTTGTACATTCTTATCAGAATACTAAACGCTTCCATTGTAACGGTAGCGCGCATAATATCACCGAAATCATACGTTTTTGCCTCACGAATTCCTTTTAGACAATAATCTAATAAGATACTTTTAAGTTTTTTCTTTCCGAATTTTTCATCAATACAATTTACCAGTTTTTTAACAGGTTCTACATCCTTATACATTGCTAATATTCCTGCGCAGTCAATAGCATGCAAAATATCCGCTTCATTCTCTAGCCGATTTTGGCTCAAAGATTCTCTTATATATTGTAAGTTTTTCATATTAAAGTTTTTTAATATATCAGTGTAATTTTTTGTTTTTTACATTAACCCCGAAGAGGGATTAATATTTTTATTACTGACCGCAATTCTTTTGACAAGAATTTTTAACTGTAATTTTTTAGAAATATTCTATTATGAATTTGGTAATATATCGGTGAAATTAATTTATTTTACCGTAATATATCAGTTAGTTTTACAATTCATAACTCAAAAAAGTTGAAAGATAAAAAATTCACTGATATATTACTGAAATTGGTGATTATTACTTATTCATTTTCGTCACCGTCTAAGTTGTATTCTTCCATCATTTCGTTGTCGTTATCGTATTCTGTTGTTATTTCGTTATAGAAGTCGGCGTTTTTTAAGTTTTCTTTGTTTCCGTTTTTACTTCCGAATTCGTCTTCTGTGTCAGGAATATCATTTAACAAAGTGTAACTTTTTGGACCTTTATTTGAGAAAATATCATTCTCTGCTGCCATTTCGTGAGCGGCACCTTCTCTATAACGCCACTGTGATTTCTGATAATTGCGGAATCCGGTACCTGCCGGTACAAGATGTCCAAGTATTACATTTTCTTTTAGTCCAATTAAATTATCTGTCTTGCTTGCAAGAGCAGCTTCGGTTAGAACTTTTGTAGTCTCTTGGAAACTTGCTGCTGAAATGAAACTTGAACTCTGTACAGCTGCTTTCGTTATTCCTAACAATCGCGTTGTAACACGTGCTTGTTCTGTTTTTTTCACTTTCGCCGGTTTCTTTCCTGCTGCTATTATTTCGTCGTTAATCTGATCGAGATCATCACGCAAAATAATTGCATCAATTTCTAACGAAGTATCACCTGGATCAACAATTTTAACACATTTCGCTATATCCTCATTCGAGCTTTTCACTAGATGCTTATCAACTTCGATACCTTCCAATAATTTTGTATCACCCGAAGATTCTACACGTACTTTTCGTAACATTTGCGAAACGATAATTTCAATATGTTTGTCGTTTATTTGTACTCGTTGGCTTCGATAAACATTTTGAATTTCGCGCACGAGATATTCTTGTACAGCTTCTTCACCTTGTATTCTCAATATATCATGCGGTACGAGAGGACCGTCGGTTATAGCTTGTCCGGCTTTAACAAAATCGCCGGAGTGAACTCTTAAATGTTTACCGTGTGAAATTTCATGGATTCGTTCTGCTCCTGTTTCTTCGTTGCGAATTACAATAGTACGCTTTCCGTGCCGTTTTTCTCCGAGCAAAACTAGACCGTCAATTTCAGCGATTACGGCGGGGTCTTTTGGTTTACGGGCTTCAAAAATTTCTGTTACCCGCGGCAGACCTCCCGTAATATCTTGTGTTCCGCTAACATCACGTGCAGATTTAGCAAGCAAAGTACCTCTTTCAACAACTGCTCCGTCTTCTACTTCTATAATTGCCTTACCCGGCAGATAGTAGAAGTCGAGAGTTTCAATTCCGTTTACATCTTTCAAGTCGATTTGGGGATGCCGATCACCTTTAAGTTCTGTTACAGTTCGCCGCATTTTACCGGTGTTTAAGTCTTTTTCTGATCGAACTGTTTCACCGTCAACTACATCGACATACTGAACTTTACCGGCTACTTTTGCAAGAATCGGAACGCTATGCGGGTCCCAACTACAAATTGTTTGTCCGACTTCAATTTGCTGATTCTCTTTGACAATAATATTTGCACCAATCGGCACGTTATACTTATCGCGTTCCCGACCGCGTTGATCAAGAATCGCAACTGCACCATTTCTTGAAAGCGAAATCTGCTGACCAGTCGATTCAATTACTTCTAACTGTACGAATTTAACCAATCCGGGATATTTCGTCTTGATTTCATTATCTTCGACATCACGAGCTGCAACACCGCCGATATGAAATGTCCGCATTGTCAGCTGAGTACCGGGTTCGCCAATACTTTGTGCCGCAATGATTCCTGCCGCAAGTCCTTCTTCGACTTTACGTCCCGTTGAGAGATCCATTCCGTAACAACAAGCGCAAACGCCAAGTTCAGCTTCGCATGTCATTGGACTGCGAATTTGAATTTTCTCCAGACCGAGTTCTTCTATTTTTCGTGCGATTTCCGATGTAATTAATTCATTCTCGCGAACAATAACTTCGTCTGTAATCGGATTGACAATATTTGTACGAGACATTCGTCCTCGAATTGAATCTGCAAGACTCACCTCAACTTTTTCACCGCGATAAATTACTCCTTTTGTAATACCTTGTGTTGTACCGCAATCGTCCATTGTTACTACAAAATTTTGGGCGACATCTGCTAATTTTCGTGTAAGGTATCCTGAATCGGCAGTTTTTAATGCTGTATCTGCTAGACCTTTACGAGCGCCGTGTGTTGAACTGAAATATTCTAATACGGAAAGTCCTTCGCGGAAATTTGCTTTAATTGGAGTTTCGATAATTTTACCGTTAGGTTTTGCCATCAATCCGCGCATTCCTGCTAGTTGCCGGATTTGTTCTGTACCGCCTCGTGCGCCGGATATTGCCATAAGGTGAATCGGATTTACATACCATTCTTGACGCGTATCGCTTTCGAGTTCTTTCATCATTTGAGTTGTTATATCTTCTCTTGCGTGTGTCCATGTATCGAGAACTTGATTATATCTTTCGACTTCGGTTATAATTCCGCCTTCATAGCGGCGATAAATTTTTGCAACTTGTTTTTCTGCGTTTTCGATAATATCTTGTTTTGCTTTTGGTGTTATCAAGTCGTCTGTTGAGAATGATAGACCGCTTTTTGTACTTTCTTCAAATCCCAGCCGCATCATGTTATCGAGCAGATCGATAGTTGCGCGTCTTCCTAGATATTCGTGGCAATCGCTAATAACAGTTTGCAAACCGCCTGATTTAAGCGGTTCGTTGTAGTACGGCATACCTTCGCCGAGAATATTATTGAAAATTAATCTTCCAGCAGTTGTTTCGAATAATTTACCTTCGGTGATATGCGGATTTTTGAGCCATCTGCCTTTGGGCATTCGTACTTTTATCAATGCGTGAACGTTAATTATTTTGTGTGCATGTGCGAGCAAAGCTTCTTCACCGCTTGCGAAAATCATACCTTCGCCTTTCATGCCCGGTCTTGACATAGTTATATAGTAGCAACCCATAACAACATCTTGCGAGGGTGAAATAATTGGCGTACCGTTTGCCGGAGTGAAAATGTTGTTTGTTGAAAGCATCAATGTATGCGCCTCGACTTGAGCTTCAAGCGACAGCGGTAAATGTACAGCCATTTGATCGCCGTCGAAATCTGCATTAAATCCGCGGCAAACAAGCGGATGCAATTTGATTGCATTACCTTCAACCAAAGTCGGTTCGAATGCTTGGATACCCATTCGGTGTAATGTCGGCGCACGATTTAATAGAACCGGATGATTTTGAATAACTTCTTCAAGAATATCCCAAACTTCTTCATCTTTTCTTTCCAGCATTTTTTTTGCGCTTTTGATAGTGTCGGCGTGTTGTAGTTCTTTAAGGCGTCTTATGATGAAAGGTTGAAATAGTTCGAGTGCGATTTTTTTCGGGATCCCGCATTGATGTAACCGTAATTGCGGACCGACGACAATTACACTTCGTGCTGAGTAATCGACTCGTTTACCTAGTAGATTTTCGCGGAATCTGCCTTGTTTTCCTTTGATCATATCTGTCAAAGATTTTAACGGCCGATTACTTGAGCCGAGTACGGGTCTTTTACATCTTCCGTTATCGAATAGAGAATCGACTGATTGTTGCAGCATTCGTTTTTCGTTACGAATAATCACGTCGGGGGCGTTTAGGTCAACTAATTTTTTGAGCCGTGTGTTACGGTTTATGATTCTTCGGTAGAGATCATTTAGGTCGCTTGTTGCGAAAGTTCCGGATTCAAGTAGGACGAGCGGACGCAAGTCGGGCGGGATAACAGGAATTGCATCGAGAACCATCCATTCGGGTTTGTTGTCGCTGTCCCGCAATGCCTCGACTAGTTTGAGCCGATTGATTAGGTCTTTTCGGCGTTGTTTTGATTTCGTTTCTGTCATTTCGACTCGCAGTTCTTCGGAGAGTGCAACCAAGTCGATATCGGCGAGTAATTTTCGGATTGCTTCTGCGCCCATATCGGCATCGAAAGAGCCGGTAGGGTAATCTTCTTTTGCTTGTCTATATTCTTCGTCGGTTAAGAGTTGACCTTTTTTTAACGGTGTATCACCCGGATTAACAACGACGTAATCTTGAAAGTAGATAATTTTTTCGAGACTGCTTGCTCTCATTGAGAGTAATGTTGCGAGCCGGCTTGATGCTGCTTTGAAGAACCAGATATGTACGACAGGTGCAGCGAGGTCAACGTGTCCCATTCTTTTGCGCCGAACTCGGCTATGTGTGATTTTGACTCCGCAGCGGTCGCATGTCATACCTTTATATTTCATTCCGCGATATTTTCCGCATGCGCATTCCCAATCTTTTTCAGGTCCGAATATTTTTTCGCAGAACAGTCCGTCTCTTTCAGGACGATAAGTTCTGTAGTTAATTGTTTCCGGTTTTTTGACTTCGCCGTAAGACCAACCTCGTATATCGCTCGGTTTAGCCAAGCTGATTTTGACGGAGGCGTAATCATTGATCATATCGTACTGAAGGTCATTTGTACTCATGTTTACCTAAAATCTCCTGCAACAAATAGGGTAAGGCGCTATGCCGGCGGAAACGAACCAACCAGCGAAAAAACGACGCCTAAAATCGAAAGCTGAATATTGTATCTTGTTTTCTGATTCATGCAATAGCCTCTATTCTGATACCTTTGGAATAACTTTTTAATATTTCACTGATATATTACGAAAAAATCTTTTGGGGTATTTAATTCTTCGGCATGATAATTGGTAATGTTACGGACGGCGGCGGAGAATTAGACGAACCGTGATCGTGATTATGATCATGTCCTTCGTGATTGTGACCTTCGTGATTATGATCGTGTCCGTGATGATCGTGATCGTGATGATCGTGTCCGTCGTGATCGTGATGTTCGTGTCCGTCGTGATCGTGTCCGTCGTGGTTGTGATTATTTATTTGGTTTTGGTTTAGAGGCGGCGGGAGAGGTTTATCTTTGATGAGAGCAGTCAGCAGTGTACGTTGTAATTGACTTTGCTGGTTATTGGGCGGTAAGAAATTTTGCACGATGGGGACGCTTGAAAAGCTTATACCGATGATAGTATCGCCGAAAATTTTATTTAAATTATTTTCGTCGAATATTAATTCATCTGGTTTTGTCCATTCGATTGCGTTTTCGGGGGCGGTTTGTATGAGCAAGAGTGTATGAAAAGGTTGTTTAATTTTTTCGATAGTAAGTTCTGTATCAGCCAGAGGAGTTTCTGGTGAAGTGAAACGTTGTATTTGTGTTTTTCCTTTATCGAT
Organism: Planctomycetaceae bacterium; assembly: GCA_031278315.1. Classification (GTDB taxonomy): domain Bacteria; phylum Planctomycetota; class Planctomycetia; order Pirellulales; family Thermoguttaceae; genus WRKP01. Next base: position 15,069 of record JAITKS010000313.1, read on the forward strand.
ATTATTATCGATTGGAATAAATGCGGCTGGTATATTTTCGAGTAATTTAATATTTGTTGGGCTGTCCCATGGTTCTTTCAGGTTGAATTTGTTGTAGAGTTCTTGTTGACCTATTAGCGGTAGAATTGCGATTCTCCAGCTTAAAATTGGTTTTCCGTCGTCGTTTCGGATTGGCTGCGGGAATTTTTTATTTAATTTATCGTATTGGATGGAAACATCGGCCAGATTTTTTAGTTGTTCGACTTTGTTTATTAATATTTTTTCTTTTTGCAATCGAGTTGACATTTCAGCTATACCGTCTTTTATAGTTTTATCGAATCCGTCGAATTTATTTATTCGGAAATAGAATCCGGCGGAGTCTTCTGTTTTTTCGATTTCGATTGATTTAAGTAAATTTATTGTTGTATCTTTTGACAGTGGTAGTGATGCCATTGTTTCATCTTTCATTGCTGCGAATGTAGTTTGTGCTGTGATGTGTATTCCGAGAAATATTTCGTGTATTTTTGTTGCGCCTTCGTCGTTGATTGCGTCGTATCGAATTGACAGCATCGGTTTTTTGACTTGTGCATCTGGTTTAACGGTTAGATTTATTGCGCGAAAATTCTGTACGAATTGTTGTGCGTTTGTTTCTCCGAGATATGAGACAATTGTTCCGACGAATGGGATTTCGATCAAACGTTGCGGGTCAGCGTTGATTCCTTCCCATGAAGCTGATAGTGTCAATATGTTTGAGTTAGTATCTAATCTTTTTAATCGTTTAACTGCTGCGCTGTCGGTAGAATTTTTTTCGGCGAGTAATTTATTAGCGTCATCTGTCAGCATAATAAATATTACGACAGTGTTATCATTGGGGGCAAATATTCCGGCGCGGATTTGATCGGTTGGAATTTTAGGGGGGAGCAAGTTGTAATATTCGATTTTTGCAATTTGTTTTTTAATTGATTCGAGTGATTGATTAGATTGTGAATTACAAATTGTTTGGATCATTGTTTTGGCGATTGGTTCAGTTAGATTGAATATAATTGTGCGGCGTAGAGCTAATGATTGACGTTTAGTTATAGTACCGTTTTGGGCGGGTGCGTCTAGTGTGAAAATGCCTTGCGGTGCGGCGGCGAGTGTGAATCGTTCTATTTTAGAGTAATCGATTTGGAAGGGAATTTGAAATATAGTATTGAGCAGGTTGGTCAGGACTTCTTCGGAATTTTTACCGACTTCTGTATTGAAAAACTTTTTCGGTTGTCCTGTCAGTACGTAGTAGGAATCGTGTAAGAACCAGCGTGTATCAAAATCATTTTCAGTTGGGCTGAGTGAGTTTAACATTTCGTTAGTCGGCGGGGCGGCTTGTAATCGGGGTGAGTTATTTTGATTAGTATTTGTCGGATTGGGGAGATTATTGACTGATTGATTTGGATCAGTATTTACATTCCCGTTTGGGGAATTGAGTATTTGAGTTTCGCTATTGATTTTATCGGCGCAACCGGAAACTGATATTGCGTAGGCAAACAGTATTGTCAAAAAAAATGTTTTCATTTTAATTTAGTTTGGAGTTTTAAACGGTTTTAGGTTATGCATACCGTATTATAAATTTCGGCGGAGTGCAAGCGGTTTATTAAAAGTCTGTTTTTTAGTTAGCGGACTTTTACGCATTTATATCGGCGAATTTCATAGTATGATATGTATAATATGAGTGTTTCAAAAAAACCGTTATGAAAGTTGTTAGTTGAAAAGTAAGTTGGTTAGAATTGTTTTTGGTAAATTGCAAATGTTATCAAAACATAAAGAACATACATTATTCTTTGTGAATATTTTGACTATATATCATTTGCGGAGTGCAGTATTGTATTAGAATCACAAAAAGATACAACTCATTCGAGTAAACATTTGCAAGCGGTACATTTTTATTAGAGTATTTTTATTAGAGTATATAGTATAATTTTTTTTGTAATATCTCAGTGAAATAATTTATTGTTACCGGATCGCGGTCGTCTCGACCGCATCTTTAGTTTTGTTTTTTGTACAAAAAAGATGCAGGCGAGACGCCTGCGTTCCTCCTAATATTAGTTTTTAGTAATTCACTTAAATTTAAAATTTAAAATTTAAAATCTAAAATTACAAAATCTTCTTTCTCTGTGTTCTCTGTGTCCTCTGTGGTTAATAAAAAAAATAAGATTAGGGCGTATGGTATGCCTAGGGCGTGTGCGTATGGGGCGTATGCGATACGCCCCTACGTTGCGTCAAACGTGTTTGTCTGTATGCGTACTGACCACTAACATCCTCCCTTCTTTCTTTTTTTTGATGATTGGATATATTTATTTTCATTCGTGTTTATTGATTGTATTTGAGCAATCAACTTTTAACTTTCAAAATTTAACAATATCAAACTAATAATGAGCAAACAACGTAAAAAATCAACTAAATCGACAAATGCACCAAAAACTGCATCTTTGAAAAATTCAACTAAATCTTATAGTTGGCAAGAACCATTAGATACACAGTTTGTCAAAACACCGGTAAGTCACGATATTTTTTTTGAATTGGTTTTTCAAATCAAAAGAGTAGCTATAGCATTTATGAAATTCATTTTGCCCCTCGAATTTTATGAACAATTAGATTGGTCGAAAATCAATATCTCGGTTAGTCGATATCGGGATGATTTTTTTAAAGAATATCGTACAGATATGGTCTATAAAATCCAACTTAAAGATGCCGGCAACGACGGCAATGATAATGATTACTTTCAAGTTGGTTTTATAATCGAACATAAAAGTTACAATAAACCGCACACTATAATGCAACTGTTCAACTACGAAAAACAAGCAATCGACAAAGAAATCA
>JAITKS010000345.1 GCA_031278315.1 Planctomycetaceae bacterium
TTTTTTTACCGTTTGTTTGCGGTGAGCGAATCGCAATAATTTCAGTAACACCTTATACAATAAGGAAAAAGATTATGAAAAAATTAGTAAAATTTGTTTGTCGGCTTTTTGCGAAAAGCCAAATGTTAAAATGGGCAAGCTGCGCAAGACAGGGGGGGGGGGGGCAACTGGAGTAGAGATTTAAAAATCAATAGCAGAAAAAATTCGGTTTTCCGATGCTGCTCGAAAAAATTCTCTACTTTTTTTGGTTCTTCACGGTTCGGCTTTACATTAGTCGAACTTCTTGTGGTGATTGCGATTATCGGCGTGTTAATCGCCCTTCTGCTGCCAGCTGTTCAAGCTGCTCGGGAAGCAGCAAGGCGAATGCAATGTTCAAACAATTTGAAACAATTTGGTATAGCATTGCATAACTACTTCGACACTTGCAAAGAGTTACCGTATGCAGCAGCTCCAGCTAGCATCAGAGATGGCGATTGGCGAAGTCATCGATCATGGGCAGTTGCCTTGTTCCCATTTATAGAACAGCAACCATTGTACAGTAAACTTATTTTCGGCGATGCGGGAAACTTTGATACAAGTGCCAATCCGAAAACCAATGTGAACGCTCTCAATGGTGTTGTTCTTTCTTACTTTTATTGTCCGTCTAATAAGCGTGGTAAAATGCGGGAGGACACAAGCGGAGGTGTACAATATAAATTGCAAAAAATTAATTACGTTGGAATTGGCGGAACGGTGAAAAATCCGAATAATGTTGCAAATGATGTTTCTCCATTCTTTTTTATATACAATGGTAATCGTACTTTCAATGGCACAATTATTGCAACTGGAGGTCAAGGAGAAACTCCAACATTTTCAATAGATTCAATCGGATTAGAGTCATTGTCGGATGGAACTTCGAATACGGTTGGTATTGCGGAACAATCAAATTTGGTTAAGGATTCATCCGGTAATCCACAGGATTGGGGAGCAAGCGGACATCGCGGCGGCGGTTGGAACGGTAACCATACTTTGAATTGGGTTGGCAATATCACGCATATTTATTGGACAATCAATTCCGTTTGTCCCGGAACTGTTCCTAGTAGTGCATGTAATCAGCCCTATGTTCCCAACACAATTATTACATCGCCTCATACCGGCGGTGCACAATTTACCGTGATGGATGGTTCAGTACGTTTCATTTCAGAGACCGTCGATTTGAACAACGTTTTATTACGTCTTGCTGCACGGAACGACGGATTACCGGTTGCTTTACCGTGATCAGTTGTAAATTTATGTACAGGCAGGGGGTAATTGAAATATTACCCCTTGTTTTTCCGATTATTATCACCTTTAACCCCAAATATTAAAATGAAAAAAATTATTCCGGCATTGTTGATTTTAGTTGTTTCCGTTTTGTTAATATCCGGTTGTCACAAAGAAGTGAAAGTCATTCCTGTTACAGGGACAATCATACAAAATGGTCAACCATTGGCTGATGTACGAATTGAGTTTAGTAAACTTGATACCGGCGCAATATCTTTTGCAGAAACCGACTCGGCAGGACATTTCACATTGACTCATACACACGGCAAATCCGGTGCTGAACCGGGGAAATATCGTGTTTCCGTGTTTCAAAAAGGCAAACCGATTCCGTTACCAACCGGTACAAAACTTGAGGATATTCCCGAAGAACGCCGAAATGAAACTTCACCGGATATTCCAATCACCAATTCCGATAACAGTCCTATCGAAGTTGAAATTACCGAATCCGGCAGTAATAATATCGTTATCGATATTAAGTAACGGTCTATTTGGTTTCCCGCTATTAGGGATTGTTACGAAATGAACTCGACAACAGTGGTGAATACCGGAAAGATTCAATATTGTCAACGCCGATTTTCATGGCGAATGAAATTACTCTCTCCTTACTTATTCATAATGTTATCCATGTTATTTCGTAACAATTCCCCCCCTTCTCTCCGAAGCCCTGAAAGGGCGATTCTAGTTTTATGCGTGAACGGTCACCTTTTTCGTTACAAAAAATAAAACCGAAATTTAAAGTGTGAAGAGTATATTACAAAATTTCTTTCTCAACATTTCCCCCGATTGCAAAATATCTTCTTTCGAATAAAATTTGTGCGTTTTTTGTATTATTATTTGTTATGATTCTCATAAGTTGAATTCGATTTGTGAAAAATGAACTTGAAATCTTTGCAATATTTCACTGAAATATTACCAAGAATTTTTACTCGTAAAATTAAAAAGATATTCCTAATTAAAAAATGGACTTGGTTGTTTTTTTGACAAACTGTCAAAATAAAATTGGTTATAAATTTAACGATCCGACAATTCTTCGGACAGCATTGACACATTCGTCTAGCGCAGATACACCCGAATTGTCTAATGAACGTATGGAATTTTTGGGTGATTCTGTATTAGGTCATGTAATCTGTGAATATCTTTTTCGTCAATTCCCCAAAATGCTTGAAGGCGAAATGACTAAAATTAAATCTGCTGTTGTTTCACGTTCAACATGTCACAAGATAGCATTGGAAATTGGTCTTGATAAATTTTTAATAGTAGGACGCGGATTAAGCCGCGTAAGCCAATTGCCCAATTCGTTGTTCGCAAACGCATTAGAATCATTAATCGCTGCGATTTTTCTCGACGGCGGCCTCGAATCGGCACGAGAATTTATACTCAAAACATTCAAAAACGAAATCAGTAAAATGCTTGTCGATAGTAACGCTAATAATTTCAAATCGACTTTGCAACATCATTCACAAAAATTATTCAGCTGCACTCCCGAATATATTTTATTAGAAATCAAAGGTCCTGAACATTTCAAATCATTTCATGTATCAGTACGAATTAGTAAAAAAATTTTTCCGTCAGCATGGGGCAGTACAAAAAAAGAAGCCGAACAACGCGCCGCCGAAAACGCATTGGCAATATTACAAGGATTTCCTCCGCCATATCTCGATTTCTAGTGATTAGTGATTAGTGGTTAGTGGTTAGTGGTTAGTTCGCATGCGGAAATTAGTATCGGTTATAAATTCGAATCACTAAATTCATTACCTTTAATTCATATACTTTAATTCATTACCTTTAATCAGTAACCTCTAATTTAAAATCACTAATTATTAATCACCAAATAAAAAATTAAAACAAGACGTTCACAAAAAAAATTTCGTGAACATTTACCTTTTACAAGAGTTGATTATTTTAACTTAAATTTAACTTACCCCAAAATGCGAACAATTAAAATATTTGATACTACTTTACGCGACGGCGAACAATCACCCGGTGCGAGTATGAATTTGCGTGAAAAACTTGAAGTCGCAACAGCACTAGCAGAACTTGGAGTCGATGTAATAGAAGCGGGATTTGCAATAGCGTCGCCCGGTGATTTTGAATCTGTTAGCGAAGTTGCACGAGTAGTTCGAGGCAGCAGCGTTTGCAGTTTAGCACGATGTGTCGAAAAAGATATTGACGCTGCCGCTGAATCTCTCAAAGAAGCACAACAGCCGCGTATTCATGTTTTTCTTGCGACTAGTCCTATACATCGCGAATATAAACTTAAAATGACAACGGAACGTAATATTGAAACTGTTCGTTTATCGGTAATTTATGCTCGCCGATTCTGTTCCGACATAGAATTTTCTGCCGAAGACGCAACGCGTACAGAAATTGATCATCTTGCCCGTGTCGTAGAAACTGCAATTGCTGCTGGTGCTAACACGGTGAATATTCCTGATACAGTCGGTTATGCGACACCAACTGAAATGTATGAGCGAATCAATAATCTTATCAATCGAGTTCCGAATATTGATAAAGCTGTTATCAGTGTACACAATCATAATGATCTTGGGATGGCGGTTGCAACTAGTCTTGCAGCGGTTCAAGCCGGTGCCGGACAAATCGAATGCACTATAAACGGATTAGGTGAACGCGCAGGAAATTGCTCGCTCGAAGAAGTTGTAATGGCAATTAAAACAAGACAAGACGTTTACAACGCCGCTACTCGGATTATCACACAAAAGTTAGTGCCGGCAAGCAGACTTGTAGCAACTGTAACCGGACTTAAAGTACCGCGAAACAAAGCTATTGTAGGGCAAAACGCATTCGCACACGAATCAGGAATACATCAAGACGGTATGTTAAAAAATCCGACAACTTATGAAATCATGCTGCCTTCAGATGTCGGATTCCAAAAAACTGATCTTGTTTTAGGAAAACACAGCGGAAGAGCTGCTCTAGCAGACCGTACAAAAACTTTAGGATTCGAACTCGACGAAAAACAACTTGCAAAAATTTTTATCGAATTCAAAAAACTTGCGGACAGAAAAAAAAATATTTACAACGACGATATTCTCGCTCTAATAGAACAAAATTTACACGAACAACCAGACAAAATTGATAACAACAATATATGGTCTTTTGTCGCGTATAATCTAAAATGTCAAACAGGTAAAGAACCAACTATAACACTAACTTTGTCTTACAAAAATAAAGAATACACAAAAGAAGTATGCAGCGGAGACGGACCAATCGACGCAATTTTTCTAGCTGTACGTGAAATCACCGAAAAGAATATTACTATAAAAGAATACAACGTACAAAGTGTAACAGACGGTCAAGATGCACAAGGCGAAGTAACGATCTTAATAAACAAAAACGGTGACACCTATCGAGGTTACGCTGTATCAACTGATATAATCGAAGCCAGTACAATCGCAATCCTAAACGCTGTAAATCGAATGTAATATTCAACTGATATATTTCTTGGTGCAAACGGCGAACTTTCAACACTTGCTTTTACAGAACGAGTAGAATTTCCCGAA
>JAITKS010000356.1 GCA_031278315.1 Planctomycetaceae bacterium
CTAAAATTGATGACATCGATACACTTGTACTCACTGCCCTGACAGCACCATCACCTAACAGAAAATTACAAACGCCCGTGTGATAACTTCCAAATCCATAACCTGTAATCGGTGATTCATTTTGACTGTTACCTGTGTAATCATTCGGTCCGCGTGCCAAACGATAAGCCGGATGAACAGGACGAACATAACCACGCGAACCACGATGACTCGTTAATGCAGTACAATCAGCTTGTGTCCACCAATTCGCACCTCTGCAAACATTCAAACGGTTTCTAGGAATATGTGAATCGCCAAAAATAATTTGATTACTTGTTCCATCTGTCCAATAAGAGATATTATCTCGCGGAGTATTCGTATCTATATTGCCGCCGTTATAAACACTAACTCGAAATGGACCATAATTTCTTGTATAATTAGAAGCAGTAGTTGACAGTTCATGCTCATTCCAACCTGTTTGAGGTGTAGTACTATTAATAGCATTCTCCCAAAGAATAGTTACGGCATAATCTGTTACCGGTCCCACACCTACCGATGCAGTACTGGTTGAAGGTGCGTCAACATCTGTAGAAAGTTGAATTCCGCTGCGACGTGATGGGCATTTCCAAATCGAAATAGAACCGAGCTGATTTTTTTGGTCTTGCGTCAAACCTTCCCACCATGATCTGTGACGTACTTCTTCTGAAGAACCGCTAGCAAGATTGCCTGCAGGATCATGATGAAGAGCTTTTTCTTGTCCATATTTCATGATGATATCATACTGAACATTTTGTTCGTGATACGGCATCAACAAGATCATAATACTTGGTCTGCCCCGATGTAAAACAAGCGGCGGAAGTAATTCGTTATTGGCACTAATAAAGTTGTGAACACCAAGTCCAAATTGCTTAAGGTGATTTGAACATTGCGCTCGCCTTGCAGCTTCACGTGCAGCTTGAACCGCAGGTAACAAAAGAGCGATTAACACGCCGATAATCGCAATCACCACAAGAAGTTCAACCAAAGTAAAGCCGAAAGGTGAAGAACCAAAAAGAGTAGAGAATTTTTTTGAGCAGTATCGGAAAACCGAATTTTTTCTGCTATTTATTTTTAACTCTCTACTCCAGTTGCCCCCCCCCCCCCCAGGATGCGCAGCTTGTCCATTTTAACATTTGGATTTTTGCAATTATTAATGCAAAAAAGCTGGTCAAACATTTAACTAAATTTGTCATTGTCATACTCCTTATTAAAAGGTTTTTCTGAAATTGTTACGATCCTATTTGTCACAAAACAAACAGTAAAAACAAATCGCAACTAACATAACTTTACATAAATTTTTCTCACTTGAATTAGGTTTGCGAAGTCTGATTACCTACAAATCGGACAACAGACTTTCACACTCTCGCAAAACCGAAATTCATAGCGCAGCTTGAGTAGTTTACAAAATATATTGAAACAGTCAATAAAAGAATTCGTCTTTTCTCAAAATTTTTTTCAATATTTTTTTCCGCAAACGTAACAAACCAAAAATTCCATAAAAACACAACAATAATATTTTTTTTATTAACCACAGAGAACACAGAGAAATCAGATTTTGTAATTTTAGATTTTAAATTTAAGTGAATTACTAAGAAATATTTTAGAAGTTACCTAATATTATTTCGGTTGTGTTAAATTTGAATCTGAGTGTATTCCGCTTGTTTCGAGAGAACGTTTGTAATCTTCGGCGATTTGTTGAGCGGCTTGTGCGCTGAACAAGTCTTTGTATTCTGTTGAAATTTTTAGTACGGCGCATGCAATAGCTTGATCTGCAAAATGTCCTTTGTGTCCGTGCAATGCTGCTAATTGTAAGATTTCGTTTTTTGTGAAGAGACCGTTTTGTCTGATATCTTCTTTTACCATTTCAAATGCGCGGCGAGCTGCATCGAAATCGTTGTATGGAATAAGTACGGCACCCGTTTTTTTGTTTAGTTCTTTGACTAGGAGTTCGTGTTCAAGCAAGAGCCGCGCGATAGTTGAGTGTTGGTCGAAAGAAATAACAATAGAGCCTTTTATTTCACGATTGAGAGTCGCACCTTGCAAATTATTAACAAATAGAAAAGTACCATCAGATAACTCACTACGGACTGTTATAAAATTACGGTTGTATTTCTTTTCAGCTTCCGTTTTAGGATTGACAAAACGCTGATTATTGACACTTACTCTTATAGTACCTTCTTTATTTTGAAAAACTCGTGCGAATGTACGCGTTTGAGGATAAATTCTTGACAAGTGAAGTAATTCAATATCGTTGATTTTATGAAATCCTTCAGCTTGAGCAGCACGCGCAGCATCAGCATAAAAATTAAGATCAAGCCAAGTAAACTCATTACAATTAACTTCGACAGGTTCGTATTCACTTCCAAGTAATTTTATTCTGTCACTGACTATACTCATTGCGTGCTTTCGAGTTATATATTGACTAGCAAACAACCAAAGAACTGAATAAAAGAGAACAAAACCAGAAATAATAGCAAAAGAAAAAAGCGGTCCCCGATCCTCAAATGAACCCGTGTAAACGAATGTTTCTACAGCACAAATCAGTGAGATTATGCTCAAAAGTTTGAATCCAAGTTTAACGCGGCGTTTGAAAAAAAGAACAAGCATCAGTATTGTAGAAACTGCCCAAAGAGAACCGAATAAAATCAATGGGATTGCGTTTGCATATAATACTGTCAGGAATGTATTTTGTTGTGTTGCTGCAAATAACATGATAATTTTTGTTACGAAATTATAAATGAAATGATTTTTGTTACTTGTTTTTTAATTTGAAATTTAGTCAATTTGTACAATTTTAATCTCGTTCTCTATTTAATTTCCGGTTCGGGCTGGTCTGCTTACTGCTTATTATCGGAAAGCAAGAACGTTATCGAAATTCATGCGTGAATCGTAAAATCATACGAAATTAAATCGACACGTTTAATAGTATCAATTTATCAGAGTATAGTGTAATCAGAAAATATAACAACCCATCTCCTAAAAACGCAAAATTATTTTTTTGATAATTACAAATTAAACAAAACAAATAAAATAAACGGTAATATATCAGTGAAATAATTTATTGTTGCCAGGATCGCGGTCGTCTCGACCGCATCTTTAGGCGTTTTTTGTACAAAAAAGATGCAGGCGGGACGCCTGCGTTCCCGGCTAAAATATTTTTTAGTAATTCACTTAAATTTAAAATTACAATCTC
>JAITKS010000368.1 GCA_031278315.1 Planctomycetaceae bacterium
TGTAAACATGTCTCGTAATATATTAGTTATGTATTATGAATTTCCTAATATTTTATTTAATGTGTTTATATGTATGAAACCTAGATTTGCTCGTTTTACGTCGATGATACATCCGAAAGAGCAATTTAGAGTTTGCATTAAAATTAGTGCTATCAATACAGAATGTTTAGACGATAATTCAACCATGCTTCTTATTGGTAATTCTGTTTGTAGTAATTGTGAGAGTTGTTTTGTTTGGTCATCAATCAAGTTACGGATGGCGATTTCTAGATCGATTATTCGTACTAATCCGATTGGTAGTTCTTTGAAATTTTCATCTATTGGTTTACCTATTGATAAATTTAATTTATCTTGATTAAGATTTTCGGCGGCAAAGACGGGTAATTCTGTTAGATTATTTTTTCTTGCGATTTCTAGTACGCAACTTGGTTTCATGTCGCTTGTGATTAGCGGATAATTTGATTTAGGCAAGATATAATTTTCTATAATTACTTTCGACCCGTGAAAAACATTATCAGCGAGTCGGCGTTGGGTTTCTAATAAAATTCCTGTACTGTGTCCTACGTCAAGAATTTGGGAGAGTTCGGCTCGGCCAAGTGTTAGCCGGATTTCATTGTGTTTTTTGCCTAATAATTTCATTACCAGATGATTTACCCCCCAAAGTATTAATGTCAGCGGCAGAAATAAAACGGTAAAGAAAAATATCAAGCTGGAGAGTAATCTTAAAAATTTATTAGGCGCATATAGACCAAGATACTTAGGAAACATCTCGCAATACACGAATAAAAAAGGTGCAACTATTATTGTTGCGCTAATTTCTATCCATAGTCCGTGTATATTGGGTAAAAGAAATCCAACAACTAATACTGTTGCTGTCGAAATTGAATAATTGGCGATATTATTACCTACAAGCAATGTAGAAACAAATATACCGGGTCGATTTACGAACCACAACAATTTACGTGCTATACGGTCGCCGGCAATCGCATCGAGTTTCAATCGCAATCGAGGAGTACGGTAAAAAGCCGTCTCGGCACCACTAAATGACGCACTTAACAATATAGAAATAAGACCCAAAAATAAAGACATATTAGCAGTTAGCGGTTAGTAGTTAACGGTTAGTGGTTAGCGGTTAGCAGTTAGTTCGTATGCGGAAATTAGTATCGATTCTAAGTTCGAATCGCTGACCGCTATTATTGATCCAATATCCAATCGCCCTTTCAGGGCTTCGGAGGGCTTCGGTTTTTTGAGGGGATTGATGGGACGGGCTATAATCCTGTTGCCCTTTCAAGGACGAATTCATAGACAATTCTTTGACTCAAAAACAAATTGTATTACTAAAAAATATTTCAACATTTATTGACAATATTCTAAATTACAAAAAATAAAAAACGAATTTTAACGTGTAATCGGTATATTAACCTTTCTGTCTTAATCTTACCGATACGCTTTCTTTATGTGCCGTTAAACCTTCTTTGTCGGCTAACAATTCTACACAATCGGAATACTTTGATAAGGCTTCCTTAGAAAATGACATAATACTGCTCGACTTTAGAAAGTCATTACACGTTAATCCATTTGCAAATCTCGCAGTTCCATTCGTTGGTAAAACATGCGACGGACCCGCTGCATAATCACCTACCGCAGCCGGCGTATATGCCCCTACAAAAATTGCACCAGCATTCATAATCTTGTCAACTATCAAATCGGCATTTTTCGTTGCAATAATTAAATGCTCCGGCGCAATTAAATCAGTTACCTTACACGCATCCGCTTCATCCTTGACAATAATCGTTGCACCAAATTTTTCTAAACTCGACCTCGCTAACTCGCCGCGCTCAACCTTGCTGCACGCAACCTCAATTGCATCAATTACAGCATCAACTATATCCTTGTCCCATCCAACAATAATACACACCCCAGGAGAATGTTCCGCTTGCGCAATAATATCATACGCAACAAATATAGGATTCGTTGAATCATCAACAATTACTACTAACTCACTCGGTCCAGCAATCATGTCAATTCCGACATCACCGCTAACTAACCGCTTCGCCAACGAAACAAACATATTGCCAGGTCCCACAATTTTGTCCACCGGCATAATACCATCTACACCATAAGCTAATGCAGCTACCCCCTGCGCTCCGCCCATCCGATATACCTCCGAAATTCCGAGTTCATAACACACCGCTAACATGTCAATATTATACGCGCCCAGTTTCGTCGGCGGAGTCATTACCGCAATCTCACTCACACCAGCAACCTGCGCTGGAATTACCGTCATCAGAATCGTTGACGGATACGCCGCCGCCCCGCCTGGTACACAAACTCCAATACGCCGAAGAGGCCGATAACGCTCGCCAATATAACCGCCCTTCATCTTCAAAATTATATTTTTGTTGCGCAAAATCTTCTCCTGAAACTTCCGTATATTCGACTTCGCAAAACGTACAGATTCTAAAAACCGCCCGTCTGACTTCCGATATGCCGTCTCAAGCTCTTTTTTCGTCACTCGAATCGTTTTCGGAGTCAATTCAACTCCGTCAATTCGAGATAAATAGTCCAAAAGTGATTTCAATCCGCCTTCACGAACATCACAACAAATCCGTTTCACCACTTGTTGCGGTGTCAAAGCTTCGCCAAAAATCTCAATTGTCCGCTTACGGCTCGACTCGCTCACAATATTACCGCGCGAACTCAAATGCTCCCGCAACATCGAAATTTCCTGCCGAACTAACTTACTACTCTTACGGCTATCAATCCTGTGTATTTTCATTTTCATAAAATTTAATTAAATTACATTTGATAATATATCAACAACAATATTTTAGTTGAATATATTAGACTTAATCTATTGGTTTAATAGAATCAAAATATCTGCGAACCATTTTTCGGCTCCCAATTGGAATAGATTCAAATTCTAATACAGATTCTATCTGATTACGATATTTTAAGTATAAATTTTTGTACTCATAACTGCTGGTATTATCAGCATTCGAAACGGGATTTATCTCAACTCTAGTCCGCCCTTTTTCTTCACTGTTATTCGAGTTGTTTCTTTCGATGTCAATTTTTGTAACGAAAATATCAGACTGTACCGCACGCTTGATGTCATCCTCATTACTTTGTCCGCGCGGATCGTCTCCCCAATTACTGCCTATTCCATCACCATTACCATTACCATTACCATTTTGCGATTCCTGATCCTGATTTGAATAGTTGCCCGCAGAATTGTTTTTCGATGCTGAAAATAAACCGCCGTCCGATTGATTCAATTCTTGATTGTACATTTCGATCATTCGTAACTTACTTTGACTAACTCTATCAAGTTGCTGTTTTAGATCGGCATATAAATTATTTCGTTCAGCTTGCTGTCTGTATTTTTGTGCGATATTGTCAGCCGTTGCTTTGTTGTTATTTTGTGAAAATTCAAGTCCATTTGCAAATTTGCGAGTTAGTTGTTCTAATTCGTTTTGATTACGGATTCGCATTTTGTCGGCGGAATCGTGTAATTCGGCGGTTACACTTTTCTTTTCGACTTGTGTCATATTATTAAAATCGTTGTTTGTCAGATTCTCAATTTCGCTTGCTGCTTTGTTGTAATTTTCATTTTTAATAGCTGCTGCCGTTGCATGCAAAATACCAGCATTGTCAAACGCCGACGCCATCGCCCTAAACGATAAATTATACGCATGAACATCAATTTCTGTTACCGCTTGTTTGATCGCTTGCTCTATTTCCAATAACGCCGACATTGTATCCTCTGCCGTTACCGCATTTACTAAATGCTGCGAACCGCTCTCAATCTTGTTTTGTAAACGCTCTTTGACAGAATATAACTCGTCAGATAAATCGGTAAGATTATTGCTGCCGTTATCGTTTCCGTTATTACTTCCGTTATTACTGCTATAATTTTTGTTACGAATATTATCAATTATCTCTTGTGTGATATTATTCTGATTATTTACTAGATTATTCACAGGTTGATTCACGGGATTATTATCAGATTTTCTTTCGATAGAATTTACAAATAATTCAGAATCAGGCATCAATATCATACCGTAACAATAACTCGCCGACACGAGAATTAAAATCAAAACGATGTTAAATGTCAACCGGTTCCGTACAACTTTCAACGGTTCAATTTTCGATATACAGTTAGCTGTATCTTCAATTTGAATTTGCATCATTGGTGTTAATTCTTTTTTTTCACAAAGCCGGACAGCGGTCAATATGCGGTCTTTTAGTCCGTAATATCGATCTATCTGAATTGCTGAATTGATTTTTTGTTCTGCATTGATAGAAGCAGCAACTACGCCTGTTATAATCGCCAATAAATTTATTATCGTAACAAAAATCAAAGGATCGAAAATCGAATCGCCGGCAAAAAAAAATATGCTCAAAAAAATAATCGATAAAATATTAGCGCAAAAAATTGCTATTGCAACCTTATCAAATATCATTTGTATCCGATTGCGGAAACAAACTTGTCTGACTATAAAATCAATAAATTCTTTGTTCACGAAAATAGTGGTCAGTGGTTAGTGGTTAGTGGTTAGTGGTTAGTTCGCATGCGGAAATTATCACCGACTCTAATTTCGAATCATTAATCACTATACACTATTATTCCGATAGTTCTTTCAGGGCTAATTCGATTGATCCTTAAAATTACTACATATAACAATGAATGCAAAATTTTCACTGATATACTACTATTAATTATTTATAATTTCCGCATGCGAACTGACCACTAACCACTAACCACTGACCACTAACTTTATTTTTTTAAAAAACGAAAAAATGTAACAATACAATTACAATACATAAAACAATGACACCGGCAGTTATTACAATGTTTTTTTCCAGCTTATCATTATTGCCCTTGCCCTTATTCGAAACATTGATAATTGCACCTTTGCTTTCCAACCAATTTGCGATTTCATCATAATGATAACGTTTTGCTAAAGCTAACGGCGTTTCACCATAAATATTACTCGCATTTATATCAGCATTGTGCGATAACATAAATTCAAAATCTTCAAAATACAACTTACTCTTGACCGCTAACAATAAAGCCGTCCAACCTTCATTATCACTCGCATTTATATCTGCACCGTTTTCAACCAAAAACTCTAATATATCGGCGCAAAGGTCTCTCTTGATTGCAAAATGTAACGGCGTCTGGCCGTCGTCATTTCTCGCATTGACATTTGCGCCCAACGATACCAAATACTCAAATACTTCAACATATAGATCATTTTTCGCTGCATAATGCAACGGAGTAAATCCGTTGTTATTCCGTACATTAACAAAAGCGCCTTGCGAAATTAAATAACTCAATACGTCAACATTAACATCCCATCTTGTTGTTGCTAGATGTAAAGCAGTTGCCCCATTTTTATCTACCGCATTTATGTCAGCACCTTGTGCGGCAAGAAATTTCAAAACATCAACCGGAGCATTAAAAATTATTGCCCAATGTAACGGAGTCCATCCGTCGTTGTCAGCTTTAATTGCGGCACTCTGCGAAATTAAATACTGAATGATTTCAATTTTCGACCCGCTCTCCATCGCCCAATGTAACGCCGTTTCACCATAAACATTGACCGCATTTACATCCGCACCCTGCGAAATTAAATATTGTATGATTTCAGATTTCGGATTCCATCTTGTTGCCCAATGTAACGGTGTCCATCCGTAATTATCCGCAGCGTTGACATCCGCACCCTGCGAAACAAGAAATTTTATAACATAAACATTCGGATTATTCCGAACAGCAAAATGTAACGGTGTATCACCATTATCATCAACCGCATCAATACGCGCCCCATGCGAAATAATATACTTCAAAACCTCGACATTCGGATTATATCTTGCCCCTTGATGTAAAGGAGTCGTTCCATTTTTATCCGTGATGTCAATACTTGTTCCCTGCAAAACAAGAAAACGTAAAACTTCTACATTCGAATTTTTTGCAGCCCAATGCAACGGTGTTGAACCGGTTTCATCTCGAACATTGACACTCACAACCTGCGAAACAAGATATTTCAATATTTCCGCATTAGAATTATAAGCTGCCGCCCAATGTAACGGCGTTGAACCATGAACAGCATCAATATCAACACCAGTTGCAAAAATTGATTTTACTGCTTCTAAATTTTCTTGTTTAATCGCCTGCTGCAAAGCATCAAGAATTGCAGCCTGATCTTTTACGTCATTTTTTACGTCATCAACTGTGTCGTTAACTATAACTATGTCTTTAATTTCAGATACTGTTTCTGCTGCTGTATCATTTACTTTTTGTGTTATTTGTTCTTTCATTTTTAATAAGACGATTGAATATCGCCGTAACTATTATTATTTATTATTTCGGATAAAAAAATGTTTACTACATACGAAATCACTTTAATTTTCGGACAGAGCATTCTGTTTACCTAATCTGAAATCAGACGGAATCAAATCGAAAATTCAAGTAAGAGTAGTTTAAAATTCACGTAAATATTAAAATTTTTTGTCATTATTGTTACTATTGTTATTATTTTCAGATTGTAAAATTCTATCCAGAGTTTCAAGTATCAAGTCTGGCGGCGAATCTAAAATCAAGTTTAATTCATGTTGATCAGTGTTGCTTAAAGTTGTTGCTAACTTTCGCACGTTATCTTCTTTTTTTACCATTGCAATCGCATTCGGCAAAGACGGATTATCAGCAAGAGGATCCGGATGTTCGTCATCGAGTTGTTTTTTTAAAGCTGTAATTTGTGCGGTTCGTTCTTCCAGAGTTAAATTTTGTCGTCGAAGGGCAGCTTTCTCGTAAGTTTGTAAAGCTCTGAACCAAGTGTAATAATTTCGTAACGTAATATACAATTCTCTGCTTCTTGGTGCGCTTTCAATATTTTCGTGTATTGTGCGTAAACGGTGACGCTTTTCAACACTGAGTTGACGAAATCTTTTGTTATTCCAATAAAAACGGCTGTACAACGTTTGGTCTAAGTTCTCTAATTGAAAAGCACGCCGCTGCAACTCACTAAACGATGGATATAACGAAAAAGCGTCAAGTATTCTGACTTTTGACGAGGGTAAAAATTCACTTGGGTCGATTTTGTTATTTGAATTACTCGAAGGCAAAAATACACGCCGCTCCGCCAAAAGACGTAACAACGAAAGATCAGGATCCTCATCAAGAAGCATAAGATACTGATCAAGACGTTCAATAATCGGCGATTCCATACGAAGCATGAAATTATCGTCGGGTACAAGTCTTTCGCCGAATCGAAACGAAAAGAAAAATACTAAAAACGCTCCTAATATTAATAAAGTCAATTGCAAAACATAAAATAGCGAAAACCGCTTGTTTGAATACGGATTTTTCGTTTTTTCAGCTACTGATGTAATAACGGTTTCAAGTGTAGTCTCAACTAATTTTTTGTCTGTGTTAGTTCGTTCAAGCAAGTCGAGGCTATCCCAATCACGTTGAAGTTGAGCGAGGACTTCACGCATTTCAGGTTCGCGGACCAGCTGCTCCTCAACTTCAAGTCGAGATTCAGTTGACAATTCGCCGTCGAGATACTCAATAAGTATCTCTTCATCTGTACGTGTTTGGGACAATTTATAAAATTGGAGTTAAAGATTAGAATATTTGTAATTATTTAGTAGTTTGCAATTTTTACATTGTATTGTTTCTCAATTGAAATTTCGGTTCGAGCTGTTAGTAGTTTATTTAATTGTAAAGCCGGCTGTTATATTTTATAGAAATTCTAAAAAACTTATTTTGGCAGAATAAAATCGGTATAGGACTGGTTTTTAAGATTCCTTCTAATTATTGAATGCTGTAGTACGAGTTGTATAAAAAACGATAACATTATTATTGAATTGATTGTATTGACATTTTGCTGCAAAGGGGCAGTATTCTAATTTACTTCAATATCAATGTCAATGAGAGCCGTATATTATAATAGTCGAAAAAAATTTGTAACCGTTCACGATTTTTTTTATTTTATGAACGTTCACAAAAAATAAAAATTTTCGTGAACAGTTATTAAAAAATTTGTAATATATCCAGATGAATAATTTATTGTTGCCGGGATCGCGGTCGTCTCGACCGCATCTTTAGGCGTTTTTTGTACAAAAAAGATGCAGGCGGGACGCCTGTGTTCCCGATAACAATAAATTATTTTACTGATATATTACTGATATATTACAAAAATTTTTTTTGGGGGCTATATGCAATTTGTTTTATTCATGTAGAATTTTCTGTCTAACTGTCAACATTTGTTTTGTAGTTGTATTTTTTGAATTGCTTGACCTTGCTTATTATCATTGATATTTTATTTTTGGCTGTTCGAATACAAAGTTGGAAACGATATTTTGACAGATACCAATAAACATTAAAATTTTCACACAGACACTAAATTAAATTACATAAATCGCTCAACATTAAAAAAAAATCAGGATAGAAAATCGGTAGAAATTCAAATTTTTAGTCGAATAATTTTCTCTCGGCAGATTAGAATTAATGTTATCTTTTAAGATTTCAAGAGTGTGTAATTTAGTAAGTCTGTTTTTAATTACACAAATCTTAACCCAAAGGAGTTTAAGAATGAAAACTAATCGTCGTAGATTTTTACAAGCGGCAACAATTGCTAGTGCCGGTTATTTTGTAGCAGCCGGTAACGCTCAGGAAGAAAGCAATTCGCCCAATGAGAAACTCGGAGTTGCTTGTATTGGAATCGGCGGTAAAGGCAGCGGTGACGCTGATCACGCCGCTCGTTTCGGAAATGCTGTGGCTATTTGCGATGTTGATAAGAAACGTCTCGAAGGCAAGGGCAAAGGTGAAGCTTTCAAAAAAGCAAAACAGTATGTTGATTTCCGTGAAATGCTCGAAAAACATGAGAAAGAAATCGATATAGTTACTGTAAGCACGCCTGATCATACTCATGCGGCGGCAACTCTGTTGGCAATGCGGAAAGGTAAACATGTCTATACTCAAAAACCTCTTACCCGTACAATTTATGAAGCCAGACTTCTCGCACAAGTTGCAAAAGAAAAAGGTGTTTGTACGCAAATGGGCAATCAAGGTACGGCTTTAAACGAATCGCGTCAAGCTATAGCGCAATTAAGAGCCGGTTTGATTGGTAAAATGAAAGAAGTTTACATTTGGTCAAACAGACCTGTTTGGGCACAAAATCCGTATGATCCGAACAGACTTTTGACATTAGACGCTTATATCAATTATGCTCAATCTAAAGCAACCGGCGATTCTCCCGAAGAAAAAGAACAGAAAATAAAAGACATGATTGAACAGAAAAAGAAATCTATTGCCAATGGTCTTGATGTACTTGATTGGAAACATTGGCTTGGTCCGATTAAATATCGTGAGTACATGCCGGGATTGTATCATCCGTTTAGTTGGCGAGGTTGGTGGGATTTCGGAAGCGGTGCTCTTGGTGATATGGCGTGTCATCATGTTACGCTTCCGTTTGCAGCTTGCGACCTAAAAAATCCAACGTGGGTTCGTGCTAAAACGACGGGACATGATTTCAATATGTTTCCTTCGAGTTCGATTATTGATTTTGAATTTCCTGCGAATGAAAATCGCGGAGTATTACCTTTCCATTGGTATGATCGGCGTGGTAATTTGCCGCCGATGGAAATATTTAATCAATATGGAATCAAACCGAGTAGCAGCGGCGCGTTGATAATCGGTGAAAACGGTGCTTTATATAATAGTGATGACTATGGTCAGAGAAACGTTTATTATCAAAAGGGCGGCGAGGAGATAAAGGATCGTAAGGAAGTTGAAGTAACTTATGCAGAGAACAAGGGCAATATGGACGTGAATCAAATGTACGAGTTATTCAGAGCGGTCAAGGCGAATGATCCGAAGATTGCTGTATCGAATTTTGTTGATCGTGCAGGTCCGATGACAGAGACAATTTTGCTTGGCAATCTTGCTGTTTGGGCTGCATCGAAGGGCGCAGAAAAAGGCGGTGAGTTTGGTGAGTGGGGTGAAAAAATCGAATGGGATGCCGTGAATCTAAAGGTCACAAATCTCAAAGACATACAAACAAAAGGTGTCGAAAGCCTAATCAAACCCGTTTACGGCGAAGGATACACCCTTGATGTTTAAGATTTTTCAAAATCAACAATTTTAAGATCAGCAATTTTAAGATCAGATCAGTGATTGTATATGATCGAACAATTGTGATTTTCATAGATACAATGATGTATTAATGATAATGTTAATTTTCGTTACAAGCCTGCTTTCAGATATATCTGATTGATTTAATTGATTTATATGTAAGCAGGCAATTCGAATCGAAAATTAAAGTAAGAGTAGTTTGAAAAAAAAAATTACTCCCAATTTTTTGTCCGTGAATTTTCACGAATGATCACGAAAATTTTTTTCATGAAAATTTGTGTAGATTTGCGGATAAAAATTTTCTATCAGTGTTCTCTGTGATTCTTTCTTTGTGATTCTTTTTCTGTGATTAATAAAAATGGGTGATATACCAATTACACTTTAAAATTCGTTTTTTTATTTTTTTTAATATTGTAATCCTGTCAAAAAAACGAAACCAAAATTTTCCAACTCAATGAAAGGGGAAAATCAATGTCGAACAAAATTCGAAACTTATTTTTTTTGTTTCTTACCGGAATTGTTATTTCGGTAACTGTATCGTTTGCGTATTCTCAAACGGAATCGTTTGTGAATGAATTTACTGCTCCGGCGGAGGAGAATCGTCCTTGGGCATTTTGGGTCTGGCAAAATGGGAATATCACCAAAGAGGGAATCACCGCTGACCTCGAAGCAATGAAACAAGCCGGTATTGGCGGCGCATTGATTATGGAACTCGGTTACGGGAATATTCCGCCAAGAGGTCCCGCCGATTTCTTGTCCGATACTTGGAGAGAATTGTTTGCGTTTATGTTGTCTGAAGCCAATCGGCTCGGATTGGAAATCAATATGTTTGCCAGCGCAGCATTCGGCGGAGGAGGAGGCTCTTGGATTAAACCGGAACATTCCATGCTTAAAATCGTGTGGAGTGAAAAAATTGAATCGGAAAATAAATTGAAACAACCTTCGGCTAATCTGAATTTTTACCGAGATATTGCCGTTCTCGCTTTTCCAACTCCGCCGGATACCGAAAAGCGCAAGCCTGTTGTCATTCCGGGCGGCAGAAATTTTCCGATGCTTTCCAATCCGCAGATTGATAAAAATAATTCTGTTGTTGCGAAAAATCAAATTATTGACGTTACAGATAAAATGCAGCCTGACGGAACATTAAATTGGAATCCGCCCGATAACACAAAATACACTATTTTACGTTTCGGTTACACATCCGCAGGCACAAAACTTTTGCCGCCGCCGATTAGTTGCAAAGACGCACTCGAATGCGATAAACTCTCTGTTGAAGCCGCCGAAATATTTTTTAATGGTCAAATTCAACGTCTTGTTGATGAAAGTAAAAAACTTGCGGGAAAAACATTTATCGGTACGCATATTGATTCATGGGAAGTCGGTTCGCAAAACTGGACTCCAAAAATGCGTGAAGAGTTTCAGAAAATTTCACGATACGATATTATTCCGTATTTACCGGTGTTTGCGGGATTTCAAATTGACTCGGCGGAAAAGACACAACGTTTTCTCTGGGATTTTCGCAACACGGTTTCGCAACTGGTGATCAAAAATTATGCGGGAACGATTCAGCGGTCAGCAAACAAAAACGGCATGGTGTTTTCGATAGAAGCGTATGACGGTGCGCCGTGTGATTTTTTGCAATACGGCGGAGTTGCCGATCAACCGACCGGCGAATTTTGGACACAAAAAGGAAATCACAATTTACAACATTCCATGCGAGGGATGTCTTCTGCCGCTCATGTTTATGGAAAAAATATTGTTCCGTCGGAAGCGTTCACAGCGTACCCGAATGAACGTTGGACAACGCATCCGGCAACCTTCAAACCGCTCGGCGATTTGGCATTTTGCGAAGGAACAAACCGAATGATCTTTCATGCTGTAACACATCAGCCTCACGCCGGAAATACCGCACCGGGTTTAATGTACTATAAATGGGGATCGCATTACGAGCGGACGCAATCGTGGTGGAATCAATCTGCCGATTGGCATTCTTATTTGACGCGTTGTCAATTTTTGTTGCGCAAAGGTTCGCCGGTTGCAGACATCGCATTTCTTGAACCGGAAGTTGTTCCGCAAAAATTCACTAATCATCCGCGAGGTGCGTTTCTTTGGGATCATATCAATTTGCATGCTCTCAAAACAGCAACGGTCAACAGCAGCGGACAAATCGTTTTACCAAGCGGAATGACTTACAACGTTCTCGTAACACCGAACACCGATTGTTGGACGTTTTCACTTGTTCAAACTATTGAAAAACTAGCCGAATCGGGAGCAGCAATTATCGTAACGAAAATTCCAAAGCGGACTCCGAATCTTGCGGATTATATTGAAGAGGAACAGCAAATTGAAAAGGTGATGACAAAATTGATTGACGATAAAAAAATTATTGTCGGCAAAACGGCGGAGAATGTGTTACGTGAAAAAGGTATTGAACAAGATTTTGTCTCGACCGCGAAATTGAGTTGGACTCATCGGCGGACAGCGGATGGAACAGATATTTATTTTGTTGCCAATGCCGAAAATATTCATGTCAATGCAACTGCAATTTTCCGTTCCGAAAATTTTCCTGAATTATGGAATCCGCTCAACGGCAAGCGGATTGCTGCTCCGTCTTATATTAAGCGCAACGGAAAAACGGCGTTGTTTTTACCGTTGAAGGCGCATGAATCGATGTTTGTTGTTTTTCCTCAAACGCCGACTATTCCGCCAGTTGCGAATCCTGTTGTGAGTATTGAGCGGGACGGACAAGTTTTATTTTCGATTTCAAAATCCAAAAAATCACGGATTGAAATTTTAAGTGCAACTTATGGGCTGCCGAATGTTCCTGCTCAAACAATTGATGTTACGGAAGCAGTTCAGCAATTGACGGCGATAGACGAGTCGGGGTTCAAGGTTTCGGAGATTACGGCGATTTGCGGTGATCCTGCGCCGAATATTGTGAAACAGTTGACAGTTCAATTCAAGTTAGACAATGTAACAAAATCGGCATCGGCAAACGATGGAGGTTTTCTAGCGATTACCGGAACTACCGCAAAAGATTCGGCAATGAAAATTCAATTGCCTATTTTTGAGTTTGACTTTAATCGTAATCGTCAAGGAATTGAGACATTGCAAATTAGAAGAGACGGGAATTATATTTTGCGGACAGCGGACGATAAAAATAGGACAAAAAACATCAAACCGGTCAATATTCCGTTGGATGGCGAATGGACATTGACGTTTCCGAATCAGAAAACATTAACGTTACAAAAATTGGATTCGTGGACGGAATTTGACGAGGAATATGTCAAATATTTCAGCGGAACGGCGGTATATTCAAAGACAGTGAACATTGATTTTGAGTTGCAACAAAATTCTGATCGGCGCGGTGATGAACATTTTATTCTTGATTTGGGAGTTGTTTTTGAGATTGCCGAGGTGTTTATTGACGGCAAAAAAATAGGAACGTTATGGCATGGCGAAAAACGGATTGACGTCACGGATTTTGTTATGAAAAAAAAGAATTTCCGTTTGGAAGTTCGTGTTACGAATTTATTACAAAACCGTTTGATAGGCGATCAATTGATTCCAGAGGTTGAAGTTGATCGCAAGAACGGAGTGATTCAAAAATTCCCTAGATGGTATCTTGACTGTCAACCGATTCCCGGCGGACGTACAACATTCAGCAGTTGGGAACTCTACAACAAACAAGACCCATTACTACCAAGCGGCTTAATAGGTCCAGTCATCATCGAATACCGATAGAATATAAAATCGCATGTTATTTAGTGATGTTACCATACTCTAATTGTTTCCGATTTTTTATTAATCACAGAGAAAACAGAGAAAGAATATTTTGTAATTTTAGATTTTAGATTTTTATTTTTGTAACGTTAAAAGAAAAATTTTTTGGTTTCTCATTAACGCAATTAGTAATATATCAGTGGAATAATTTATTTTTTTGCGGGAACGCGGTCGTCTCGACCGCATCTTTAGTTTTGTTTTTTTGACAGGATTACAAGATTACAAGATTACAGGATTGACAGGATTTTTAAATGATAAATTAAAAAAATCAAAACTTGAAACCATAGTGATTCGAATTTAGAATCTGCTCTAATTTCCGCATGCGAACTAACCACTAACCACTAACCACTAACCGTTAACCGCTATCCTGTTGCCCTTTCAGGGCGAGTTTAGTTTAAAACGAAAACCGAAATTTAAAGTGTAATGAGTATATTACAGCAGATTATCTTGTTGGGTCTAGTTCACCTATGTATGTTGTTGGAGCGAAAGTTTCAGTAACTTTTGTTAGACCGGTTATTCCTCGAAGCCGGATTTCTATACATTGGGCTTTGTTATTTTTCAATAATAGGGCGGAAGTTGAGCATGTTCCGTCGGGGTAGAAAAAAATCGGTGTTGACCATAGTTTTTCTCCTGAGCTAGTTTCGCCGAGTCTTATATTGCGATTATCGATGTTCTCATCGACTAGAGTTTCTTCGTCTGTTGTTGCGTTATTATCGTTTGTTAGTCCGAGATAGAAAGTTGCTCGTTCTTCTGGTATTGATATTACATCTGATACTTTCACGTTTGTTGGTAATTTTACAAATCGAGTTCCGTCGTTTTTGGATGCGTTTGAAGGGTCTTTAATAATGAAATCAGTATAATCACCTACAAATCCGCCGGATTCAAACGGGTCTAATTCGTTGTACAGGTCGTATTTACGAGACGTACTTCGTGAAGACAAACCTGCTGTAAAATGGGCGTCAAGAATTTTATCAATTATTATTTCATCGCCGCCGATTTGGCACCGGATACAAACGATTTGACCTATTTCCATTGCAAGAGCTCTTGCTTCTGATATTTCTGCTCGTATCATTACCGCAGCTGATTTCAAACGTTGACTATCAACCAAAGCGTGAATTGTTATTACGCTTGCTGAAATCACGAGCGTAATAATCACGATAACGATTATTATTTCGATCAAAGTAAATCCGTTTTGACAGCAGCTTTTATTTTTATTCATAATATTTATTACAATGTTTAATTTGAATATCTTAATTTAAGGTTGTTTACAATTTCTCATTGGAACATTTTTAAACTGGAATATTACAATTTTAGCCATGAAAGCGTGAGTTGGCGTGAGTCGTTTTTTAAAATAGTTATGTCAATTTTTTTCCCACGGCGGATTAGTAGGTAAGTATGAATTAAATTTTTCAATTAAACTAACTTGATATTCGCCGGCATAATTATCACTGAAAAATTTATCGATACCCTCGTTATAAAGTTGCTTCCAACTTTCCTCTTCTGCTCCCGGATTAATAGGAAAGAAAAGAGCATTTACAGCTTGTGCAGCTTTCAAGTCGCCTGGTGCGTCTCCAATCATTAGTACTTTATTTTCGGCGAAATTACCTAACACAATAGCCCTTTCAAGAGACTCCTTTTTTGTACCAGACTCTTGACCATAAATTTCTACTGCATATTTATCTATGTTTTGATTTTTCCACTCGCGTACTAAAGCCTCTTGCGGAGTTGCTGATACAACTATTATATCGGCTTGCGGCTGCATCTTTTGAAGAGATTCACACACAAAAGGAAAAGGAGGAACTCCCTCGCCAACTATCGCATCAACAGCAGCATTTATTGCCAACGACCACTCAAGAGTTTGCTGAATTAACGGATTATGCTCTCGTGCCTCCTCTTTTATCAATGCCGGATTACCTAACTTTGTTTCACGTTTGATCCAATCAGTAAGAGGTGTAATATCAGGTTTAATCAATCCGCGAGCTTTAACTTCAGGACGCTCAAAAAGTAATCTTAATGTCTCAACAAGCGCAGGAAAACGATTGATTCCGCGGCTTTTAGAATAAAGATTGACAAATTCAAATGTCTCACGTGCATATTTACTGACAGCTTGAAGATTCCAATATTTAACTACGGCAGGAACAAAACATTCCTTATGTTTGAGTTCCATCGTGTCAAATGCACAACCGTCAGAATCAATACCTATCAGAAAAGATTTTGTAAATATACTATCTTTTTTATTTGTTTCGTTTTGATTTGATGTCATTGTAAAATTGTTTGTTTGTTAATGGTTAATGGTTAAGTTAATGTTATCGGTAATTAATTTTCAGTCTATCTTTACAAATTTTCAAGAACCTGATAACTGATCTTTAATACCAATTACAAATCAATATTATGCAAATGATAAAATTAGTGAATAGGGGGGAGTACAAAAAAATCAAAAAAAATGTAATGAATTATTTTAGTTTATTTACGCATCGTTCTATAAATTTCGATTTGTCTAGTTATCAATCCGTTTATTTTTTATGTATCAATTACAACGATTAGTTTGGTTTTGGCAGATATTTCGGTCACATCACCTTAATGATTCTTTTTTCAGTGTCTGGTTTATAGTTTCCGAAAAAACAGATTAGTGATTGTTGTTTGTTGACCTGTTTGAATTGAATTTGAAAATGTATCAATTAAATTCGCTAAACAACAATATCAAACAACAAAGATACGGCATGTACTATAAATTCGCAGAAATAAAAACATAAAAGCATTACATATTTGAGATCAATTTGAAAAAATGTATCAAAAAATACCAGCTTTTTTATCGCCTTAAATTTATAGTATGAGCAGCGTAAACGATTCACACTGTTTAATGTTGACGTACTGTTTGCCGGATTCGGCATAACTACAAAATTTAAACCAGTCGTACTGAATATTTTGTCAACACATTAACTAAACCTAACCAGCTGCACAAATTTTGATTCTATACGCATCGTATTATGAATTTCGGATGAAATAAATGCGTATTCAGTAAAACCTGTTTTCGATAGTTAATCAGGTTGCTCGAACCGAAATTAAAGTGAGAGCAGTTTAAAAATTTAAGTATTGACAAATCCTGCCGATAATTTTTCGGAATAAACGACTACACATTCAAAGACTTTGCCATGACGCTAATAGAACGTCTGAAATTATTGTTCACGTTTACAATCGTAATTTGTACACTTGTTTGTACATTAGATTCAATCTTCGCAGGCGAATTCGGTATTACACGCCGCGGAATTAATAATTCAGTCAAGCAATCTCGTAATAATCCGCAAGTGTCTGTGCAAAGTACAATATCTGCCAAACCGGCGATGCCGTCAAATTCTGCGAAGTTTACGATACCTGCGGCGTCATCAGTATCATCATTATCATCATTATCGTCTTCGTCTGAATTACCTGTTTATAATTCGCAATCAGACCAACCATTTCCTAACATTGCGCGATTAGTTGCATTCGATAAAAAAGGTCAATCATTCGGCAGCTGCTCTTATATTGGCAGTGCGGGCGATTACGGAGTTATCATCTCAAATTGGCATGTAATTTGTGAATCGGATGGCTTAGTTCACGTACATTTTCCGAGCGGTTTTTCTTCATTCGGAGCAATAATACAATTTGACCGCAAGTGGGATTTAGCAGTAATTGTCATATCCAAACCTCCTTTATCAATTCCGCCTTTGCCTATAATGCAGACAGCACCGCGTCCGGGAGAACCGCTTTGGATTGCAGGTTACGGTGCCGGCTCGTACAGAATTGCAAGCGGATATTGCGTTGAATATCTTGCACCGGAAATCCCTAGAAATGGAACAGCTCCAAGTTACGAAATAATTAAATTGTCAACTACAGCAAGACAAGGCGATTCAGGCGGACCAATTCTCAACAAGAACGGAGAATTAGCCGGCGTTCTATTCGGCTCCGATATGGTTACAAGTACGGCAGGAAGTCATTGTGTCCGTGTAAAATGGTTCTTGAAACAGGTGAATCCGATAATCGCAAATCTACCTATAAAACCGGAAGCGTTTTTTGCAAGCATAGAACCAACAGGACCTCGGCACTCCTTAAATGGAAGTCAACAAAATAAAAGAACAGATTCAATTTTACAAGCAAAAAATACACACTCGACTATGCCGATTAAAATCCCAACAGAAAATTCAATTTTAACACCAATAAACAAACACAAGCAAAATTACAATTATAATTACAAGCAAAATCAGGATAATTTGCAAAACTCAATTAACAATACAAATAATAATAAAAACATAAACGACAAAGAAAATTCCTCGACAAATAATATTTACAATAAATCTGCACAAAAGGATCAACTTCAAGATAAAACTACTCAAAGCGGTATTCCTGAAAAATACGTTGAAAAAAGACCTCTTATCGCCGATGAAAAACCGCCGAGTGAAAAATATCAAACTGTTGAATGGATTTATGATTTAAATGAAACAAAATCAGAATCAAATATTGTAACGAAAAATAATACAGTCATACCGATAGCGAATTTTCAAGCAGTTGATGAAAAAAATGAATCGAAAGTTACAATGGCTATTTTACATCTTGCCGAAAATTCAAAACAAATTCTTGAAAAAACGTTAAATCAAACTAACAATTCAAATCAAACCGGCAACAATGAAAAAACTACGTTGTCTGATATCAATCTTGTTAATAGTAAGTTACAATCTCCGATGCAGCATATTGATTATTCTCGAAAATATTTTGTTTTATCTGTTGCGGTAATTTTTTCTTTGTTGATTTATTTATCGTTACGTTTTTTGAAAACTTCGGACAATGAAAAGTTATTGTCAGATTCTACCAAATCAGAATTAGCAGCAATCAAAATAAACATTAATCAAGATAACAACAACAACAACAATAATAATAATGATAATAATAATGACAATGTTATTAAATCTTTAGAAACGTCAAAGTCAAATAATTTACCATTCTCACAAAAGTCAAAACATAATCGCAAACGTTCAAAAGCAGCGTAATGTTGTAATCCATGATTACAAGTAATATATCAGTGGAATAATTTATTTTTATGCGTGACCGGTTATCTTTTTCGTTACAAAAAATAAAAACTGATATGTAGAGATATAATGCCTTGTGTCTCTACATTTGTTTTTCATTATTCAGATTATAAAACTTCCGTTATTTCAAATTTATCTTTACCGATGAAGACAATCGCGGCGGCTTTCAAGTTGGGGCGATTTTTTATTCGGTCGGCGTTGATTTAGATGTATTTGTCGATTTTTATTTTTGTCAGTGCATTTTCAGTGCATTTATGTGTAATTATATAATCATTTATTCAATCGGTTGTTCCTGAGAATTGAATTACACCGGGACGTATTTCAAAACTCTCAACTTTTACATTACGTCCGGCTTTGTTTTTTAAGTTTAGTTGAACCGTAAACGTTGGATCGCCTCCCTCATTGCCCTGAGTTACGTTTCCCCATTTTTTTCGTAACACGTTTGCAATAGTTTGCGCGATATAATCTTTTGATAACGGTAACGCACCAGCTTGCGAATTACGCATTCTAAAAACTAACTTGTTCGGCTCCGGCATCGACGCACCCAACGATAAATTTAATATTGCCGTCAATCCGCGTTGCTGAACTCTACACGCAATTCCAACCGAACCAGCGATAAATACAATTCGCGGCTCTTGCAAATCCGGCGGTAATAAATTCGCACCGGGTTTTGTCGCTTCAACTGCAAGATAAGCATTTATCTCTTCCGCCGAAAACGTACTTGACCAATTCTTTCGCCTACTTTGAAAATCATTATTCAACGTCCTGATTTTATCGACTACCGCCGCATTGCGTGTCTGTTGGACTTCAATCGGCACACTTTTAGCCTCGCGATAAAATTCCGGTTCACGTTGCGCCGAAAGATAAAGCAAATAAAAAATCAATAACAATATCAATAACAATCCCAAAAAAATATAAACAGACAATTTCAATATCTGACGAAATGTCTTCTTGGGACGCACTAATGAATCACGTTTATTCTGATTTTTAATTGTACTCATCGTTTTTTTTATAAAATTTTCCTAGTGTTCACGAGATATATTAATTTAGTAAACTTCTAAAAAATCTCACATAAAAATTTATATTTATTGTTAGAAAGAACGCAGCCGTCTCGATTGCATTTTTAGGTGTTTTTTGACAGGATTACAGAATTGACAGGATTTTTAAATAATAAATTAAAAGAATCAAACCTTGAAACCATCACTTAGTTGTTACTGATTTGAACTTAGAATCCGTGATAATTTCCGCATGCGAACTAAACTACTATCCTGTAAATCCTGTAATCCTGTTTATCCTGTCAAAAAAAATATTCCACTGATATATTACAAAAATTTATTTATCGTTTTTATCTAAAAAATTAAAAAAATAAAAAACGAATTTTAATGTGTAATTGGTATATATTTTTTCACTGATATATTACGCACTTTTTTTATTTTTTAATAAGCGATTCGTCCCATCCGATTTTGTGTATCAAAAAACGAACACACCACGCAACCGGAATTATTGTAACAGTAATTATAGCTATCTGAATCAATTGTATAACCGATAACGGATTCGTTCTAAAAATAGAACCTATTAAACCTACAGTATTTTCTCCAGCACCGGCTCCCCAATTACTCGCTTGCACTAGACAAATTTGAACTCCGCCGATCAATATCACAATCACAATAAACGACAAATTTTTATGCAAC
This sequence comes from Planctomycetaceae bacterium, assembly GCA_031278315.1. GTDB lineage: Bacteria > Planctomycetota > Planctomycetia > Pirellulales > Thermoguttaceae > WRKP01. The sequence continues at coordinate 20,676 of JAITKS010000368.1, forward strand.
ATCGCAAAAGGCGATTCCTCTAACCGTAACGATCGCGAGTTGAATATATTCCAAAATTGGAACATTACAAAAGCTGTGAAAAATACAGTCAACGCCGGAATGTTGCCGGAATAATGCGGACTTTGGTAAAACGTAAAATGCCCGCTGCTTTCAACCAGCAAATTGTATTTCAAGATTAATCCCAAAACGACAACTTGATATAAACTACAAAGCGCAATATTTAACGCCATCGACTTCGTTATTATCGATGCTTCACGCTTTATTGGTTTTCGTCTCATTGAATTTGTTCGCGGCGGGTCTGTACTTAACGCAATTGCAGCAAAGGTGTCCATGATAATATTAATCCACAATAGTTGCGGTACAGTCAAAGGTAACGGTACGCCAAAGAGCGGTCCCAATAAAGCTAAAGTTAACGCAACTACATTGACCGATAACTGGAATTGTAAAAATTTCTGTATATTCTGATAAAGCGTCCGTCCCCACCAAATACCCGTTACAATACTTTTAAAATTGTCGTCAATCAATACAATATCACTTGCTTCTTTCGCAACTTCGGTTCCTGTAATTCCCATCGAAATACCGACGTCCGCAAACTTTAATGCTGGAGCGTCATTTGTTCCGTCTCCTGTCATTGCAACGACTTCGCCCTGTTTGTGCATCGCTTTGACTAGCCTTAATTTATCCATCGGCGTAGAGCGGGCAAGAACTCGCAAATGCGGAATAGCCTCGACTAATTTTTCATCATTTAACTCAGCTAATTCAGCTGAAGTTAAAACGACTTCGCCGTTTTGAATTTCCGTTTCAATATCTCCCGCCATATATTTTTCCGATAAGATTCCAGCTTTTTTCGCTATTGCAATTGCTGTCGGTTCGGCATCACCTGTTATCATCTTGACATTCACACCTGCATTATGACATACATCGACAGCATGAGGAACTTCCTCACGAATTGGATCCGAAATTCCGATTAGCGCATAAAGAATATTGTTACGATAATTCGTAAATTGCTCCGCTTCGTTTTCAGAAAATCCGCCGGCTTGATTTATATTTTTTATATCCGATTCTTTCGAGGTGAACGCAATTACACGTAACGCTTCACTTTGTGCTTTTGATAATGCTGTATTTATAGCGTTACGATACGGTTCAATGAGTTCGATTTTATTGTTTATAAAGATATGCGAGCAAGAATCTATCAATCGTTCAGGTGCGCCTTTTGCGAAAATACTTCGCAAGCCGCCCCTGTCAACAGCGACAATCGACATCTTTCGCGCCGAGTTATGACTTAATTCCCACGCACGTTTATTTTTGTTACGATAATATAAATAGTCCGCGCCAACGTCGTGTAAAATTCGTAACAACGCGCATTCGGTTGGATTTCCTATTCCCTCAATCGTACCGTTTGAGTTATGTTTTAGTACAGCTTCACTGTTGGTAGAAATCATATCAATAAGAGCATTCCACGACGACAGATTTTTTATATTTTCAAATTCGGTGCCGTTTATTTCTTTCATGTCGGCGAAAATCCATGTTACTGTCATTCGATTTTGCGTCAAAGTTCCGGTTTTATCCGAACATACGATAGTCGCAGAACCAATTGTTTCAGAGGCAACAAGTTTTCGAATAAGACAATTTTCTTTCGCCATTTTCATCATATTCATCGCCAGCGAGACAGTTACCATCATTGGCAAACCTTCAGGTACAGCAACAACAATTATCGTTACAGCAATTATAAACGACAACAATAACTGCCGAAATAAATCCATCGATATTTTTAATTGATCAGATAATTGAGCAGATATTTGATCTGGAGGTATAAGATCAGGCTTAAGAACTCCAGTCAGTGCAACTCCAATTCCTAAAATTGCAATAAACATCGGAATCGTTGCCAAAATTTGCAGTGCCGGATTTTTCAACTCCATATCCATACTTCTGAAAAATGGACAAAGAACAAATCTCATTGCAAGTCCTCCGGCAATTAGCGCAACAATAATTAAACCATACCAAATGAAACTTGAATCATAAATGTAATTAAACAAATCCGATTTTAGAATATTCGACCCTGCCATAATACTGAAAATCGCCATCGAACTGCTGACACCTACAATACTTATTTGCTTGGCAAGAATAGATAATTTTTGCGTCAACGGAGTTTCACTTTCCGATTCGGCAGTTCCTAGATTTGCTGCGATTTGCCCTAATTTTGTTTTATCACCGACAGCCGTGACGATAAATTTACCGTGTCCGTCTGAAATCATTGTACCGCGATAAACTTGATTCACGTCGTCGGTATCAGTTTTACCTGATAAAATATTTGCAATAGTTGCGTTCAAATCTTGCGGAGCAATTTTCTCAACCGGAACCGATTCGCCTGTCATCACGGATTGATCGACCAATAAACTTTGAGCGTTAATAATTATTCCGTCGGCCGGAATTTTATCGCCTAGATTTATTTGAATAATATCGCCGACAACAATCTCATTGATTGATATTTCCGACATATCGCCGTTTCGGAAAACCTTAACCCGAATGTCATCTTTGACTTTATTTAGCAAATCGAATTCGCGTGCGCTTTTTAATTCACTAAAAAATCCGGCTAACGTAGCAAGTGCAACAGCAAGCACAATACCGATTGAGTCAATAAAACTAGCTTCAGGATTATTGAGTATGAATTTTTCGAGCGTTGTCATTAGAATCGAAATAATAGCGGCAGCAATCAGAATTTTGATCGTAGGGTCGTTAAATTTTTCGAGTAATTGCTTCCACCAAGGATCACGCGACGGCGGCGTAAGTAGATTTGTCCCGTACTTTGATACGGATAAATTTATCTGCTCATCAGAGAGACCGCTGTCTGGATTTATTGTTACGTTATCTAATTGAATTGGATTCATATTTAAATTCATTTTAAGTTTTTGTATGTTTTAAATTGCTCTCACTTGAATTTTCGGTTCGAGCCTGTCTGTCTATATATACTAACCTGCCTGATATACTAACTTGTCTGATATACTAACTTGTCTGATATACTAACCTGTCTGTCTATATATTATACTAATCTGTTTGTTTATCTATTTGAAAATTTATCTATTTGAAATCTGAAAACGTGTCTTTCTGAATACGCATTGTCTTGCTGAAAACATAGTGCGATACGTACACAAATAAAACAATCTCCTGATCTTTTAGATATGTTTCTACTTATTTTTTGCGTGAATATTTACGATTGATTATTTAACTGGTAATACATTCGGCATAATCAGATAAACTTTGGGTGTAGTGAAATCACTGATTGCTTCGGCGTTTAAAGGATTTAATTCTGATTTACTTTCTAGTATTACATCGACAAAAGATGACTTTGCTTTGTATTTGATTACTTTCAAATCGAGTTCATTTATTCCGGACAAATCAATTGCTTTTGTTATTGCGTCATCGATATAACCGATTTCGTCGATCAATCCGTTGTTTTTAGCTTCTTTTGCGGTGTACACTTGTCCGGTAGCGATTTTGTCGAGTGAATCTGGATTCTCTTCGAAATTTTTTCTTCCGTCTATAATCACTGACTTGAATTGTTTGAAACTTTCATCGACTAAATTTTGCCATATTTTGCGTTCTTCTTCGGACAGCGGTTTTGTAAAATCTCCCATATTTTTAAGCGGACCGCTTGTTATTGGCGTAGATTCAAAACCGATTTTTTGACAAAGCGACGCTGCATTAAATAACGGAACGATTACACCAATAGACCCAGTTGCCGTAGTTGGTTCGGCGTAAATTTCATCGCCTGCCGTCGAGACATAGTATCCTCCGCTTGCAGCAATAGCTCCCATGCTGACAATAATTGGTAAACTACGTTCAACTTTCATCTTTTTTAGCAGATAAAGGTAATAATCGCTTCCGCTGATTGTTCCGCCCGGTGAATCGACCCGCAAGACAACAGCTTTAACATTAACGTCATTTGTTATTTGTCGAATTTGTTTTGCGACGAATCCGTCTTCCTCTGACCTGATTATTCCTGAAATTGTCAGAATAGCTACTTTATTTTTTGCTTTTGAATTTCCTTTAACAAATTTTTCTTTCAGCAAAGTTTCTTTGTGTGATAGTTCTTCAATTTGTTCGGACATTGTTGCGCCGATTATTGCAAGTGCAATGATTAGCAAAAATCCGCAACCGAAAAAAATTGCGATTCCGATAAAAAATTGCAAGAAAAACATACCGCACCCGAAAGACCTTTGAGGCGGTAATTGAATATGAATCGGCGGCGGGACATTTTGACCATGCTGGCTTGATTGCGCCGATTGAGTTGTTTGAGTCGATGATGTTTCATAAACGTTGTTGATATCGTTTGGATTAGTCATAATTAATGTGTTAGTTTAATTGGTTACGGGTTAATTGGTTGGTTATATTCTTTCATACATTGAAATTCAGCAGCGGTTTTATAATGACAAATTTCATTATACGGCTTGCATTATGAATTTTGGTACTTCTTGAAAATTCCGCTGAATATGTTACTGAATATACTACTGAATCTACTACTGAATCTAATTGAATCTATTAAGTTTTTCAGCGATATTTTTACATATTGATTAGTTGGTTTAATAGTCGATACAATTGAAACAGAGTAAGCAAGCGAGTCCAAGAATGCGGAAAGTGAAAAATTTTAAGACATTTTTATTATAAGTCAATCGCCCGGATTTTATTGTTACAAAATTTCACCTTAAATCGCCGTCCGATCAGACAAAGAAAAACAAGAATAAAAGATTTTTGGGTAATATAAACAGTCCTTACTTTAATTTTCGATTTTTTTTGAGAATTACGAAACAAACAAAAATTACAAAATAAACGAAAAAATTTTATTTCATATTCTTTTTCGTCTATTTAGTTTTTTTGTCTATTTCGTAATTTCAAAATAAACAGTTACAAAAAAATTCCATTGGAATATTACAGCTTTTTAATGTTTGAAAAAGCTGGACTTTAATCTGCCAAATTCAATAATACTGCTAGTCGATGTTACGTTTTGCTGATTACTCAATTTTGTATTTTTTTCCTACTTCTGTTTTTCCTGCTTCTGTTTTGTTTCGACAATAAATCCTGCGTCGAGCCAGTTTCCATAATCGAGAATGTTACGGCTTCCGGCGTCAGTGCAACTGATATTTATGCGGCGGCTGCCTTCGGGAATTTCTACATCAAAACGCCACGCCTCTTGAGAAATTCGCATCACCGGACTTTCCGAAACAAATTTACCGTCAATAAAAATCTTGAACACAACACTGCTGTGCATTGCCAAAAATCGTCCGTTGTTTTGCGATAACATATTTTCGTCCACTCCCGCCAACGCAACAAAACGTTTGTACTCCGGCTTAATCTCGTATTGAACCGACGACGGCGCACGAAATCCTAAACCATGTTGATACGTTTTCCCACGAACCCGAAGCGGCTTGCCCTCAAACGATTTCGATTTCACCGGATACCAAATACAAAAATTCACTGCCTTCAAATATTCGTTAGGAATATAATTCAAATCGTCAAGATAAATATCCGGTTGCGGCGGTAATTTTTCCGGCAGTTTCACATAATACGCCTCGCTTGGCAAACTAACACGTTTCCTGTCCCGAAACGCCGCCGCACGCAACGTCTGAGTTTGCGTGATTTCTATCGGCTTGATATAAAGCAGCGATTGAAAATTCGGTTCACTACCATCGACTGTGTAACGAATTTCCGTTCCGTCGAGCCATGTTGCTGTCAAGGTGACAATTGTTTTGACGTTAAAAAAATACGGACGATCTTGTTTGCCCCACGGCGTAAAACGTACATAATCAACCGGAATATCCGATTCCGATTGCAACAATCCCAATTTACGAAATTCGTCACCCATATTGATACATGGAACACCGCCTTTTTGAAGGTTTTCATTGATTTCAGTTGTTCCTTTGTCCGGCGTGTAACCGGATTCAGGATTGTAATGCGTGAAAGCGTCATTCAAATCGCGAGCCAAAAAACATCGGAAACCTGCTTTCCACATTTTGGACAACGCACCAGGTTTGCCGAAAACACACATGTTGGTGTGAACGCCCATATAAATAATATCCGTAATTCCGCGCTCGGTAAGCAGCGAATAAATTTCATCAGTGGACGACGAAATTAAATCGTTTTCGCCGATTATCAAATTTGGATTCATTCCGTCCCAGCCGTAATTACCTTTGCAAGCCAAACCGGGTCCGCACATACAACTCCCGACACGAGCAGTAAATTTAACCGAAATATCTTTTTGTTTATCGGGAGTTTTTTGATGTTCAACCGCGATTGCTCTTTCATACTGCGGATAACCGGCATACGCCGTAACAACATCGCTGGGATTCCAGATGACCTGCATTCCTTGTTGACGAGCAATATTCAACACCGCATTCATTCGCGGAACCATTGCCGCAACACGTTCCGAAGCGGTCATGCACCAATGATAATTCCATGCGTCCACCACAATAATTGCGGTCTTCGACGGATTCAACTCCACCGGCGACAACGAAAATTTACTTGCGGGAGCATCCCAAACATTACCGTTAAGCGTCAACAATTTTTCTGACTGTTGCGCAAATACTGTTATCACCATGCTGAAAACAGCAACCAATGTAAAAGAAATTTTTGTCATGTTAATTTTAATTTTTCTAGTTAAAGGTTTTTTTTAATTTTTCTAGTTAAAGGGTTATTGACGTTAGTAATTGATGATTTTAATCGATTGATTGAAGTCAAATAAATTCGAAGCGTTTGGAGTTTATTGTCCGGCAATCTTAATAGTTTTGCTGTTTATTTTTTTCTTTTGGATGTAAATTTTATTATCGCATTTAATTTTTTTTCGTTACAAAAAATAAATTTGATTTGTAGAGACACGATGTTTTGTGTCTCGATGTTACGGAATAAACGTAATATATCGGTTAAATTTTCAGTGATATATTACAAACTGTCGAAAAAAATCAATTTACATGATTAGAAAACAAGACAAGAATTATAACAGGTTAATTTTTTTTCTAAACATATTTAATATACGTTTAATATGTAAATCGTCGATTATGTTTTTATGTCCTGCAAAAATATAATTTTCTTGCATTATAATTGCCGGAGTATTATCTTTCACGTTTCCGATAATTGTAAGAGTTGTTGTGTTGTTCGGGTCTATAGTGATATTTTTATTTATCGTTTCAATAATATTTAAACTGTTTCCGCATGATTTTTTGGTTTGATCTGTTTGCTGATTTCTTGGGAGATCGGCTTTTGCGTCTTTGTATTGTTGCAATTCTTTGTACGGTACGTATGTATCTGGATAAGAACCAATTGAAAGAATATAATCAGATTCAAACAATCGTTTGCATAATTCGATTTCTATATCGATTGAATGTTCTCTGTTTTTTGGCAACACGATTCCTCCGCGAAAACATTTTTTCGACTCGACGGAATTCGCTATCGAATCTGCTAACTTGCCGCACGTTCCTGTTTCAATTACTGACACAGTTTTATTCAATCGATTCAACTCACGGCAAACAATATCTTGTAATTGATCGTCACCTTCACTAAAAATTAAATCAGAAAGTTTATCGTAAATCAATTTCACGACTGGAGAGATCAATTTTTCACACTCTATATTATTTTCAGATTCAGCGATAATTCGCAATGAAATTGTTCCTCGCGATGCTGTAATTCCGACTCGCGGGATATGATTTCGATTTATTATGTCCGGCAACATTTGTTCTATTTGACTTTCTCCGGCACCGAAACAATTTATCACCCGTGATTTTATTACTCTCTTTTGACCGGATTTTTTTTGAATCATTTCTCTCAATAATTCTTTGGCAGAGCTATTCCACATTTCATATAATTCTGCCGGAACTCCCGGAAATGCTAGAATACGGACACAATTTTTAAAATGAATTTCATTTGCTTGATCAAAAGGTAACGCCGTTGGTGTAATTTTGTCTGTATTTATTTTTAGAATCAAATCTATACCCGGAGCTGTTCCTTGCGGATTGAAAATAGACGACGCATTTTGAGGTTGATACGCTTGTATTTTATTTGAATCCGGCATTGTAAAACCGCGTTTAGCAAACAATGAGCGAATATGTTCCAACGATTTTTCATTTATCACAAGAGGAACATCGGCGAACTCTGCAATCACGTGACGTGTCAGATCATCTGCTGTCGGACCAAGTCCGCCTGTCCAAATTATCAAATCGGCACGTCTGGATGCAATTTGTAAAACGCCGATCATTGCCGCTCGGTCATCGCCGACAGTCGTATGGTACTGTACCCGAATCCCAAGTTCCATCAACTCTCGGCTTAACCATTGAGAATTAGAATCAAGAACTTTACCCGACGTAATTTCATCACCATTAGATATTATTTCAGCTTGCATTTTATGCTGTTTTCACTTTAATTTTTGTTTTTCGTTACGATAAATAAAATTGAAATGTCGGAACACAATACATTGAGTTTCGACGTTACGGAATAAACGTATATTTCGGTGAAATTTTTAAAGGTTTTAAAATTCATAATCAAAAAATTTGAAAAATAAAAATTTCGTAATATATCAGTAGAATAATTTTTTTCGTTTTTTTGGTTGTTTACGAATTTTAAATTATCAATCACATATCTGTTAAGTCCCGCAGGGACGACACTTTATTAACCGTATGCTTTAGCTTACGGTTTATCAATCACATACCAGTTAAGTCCCGCAGGGACGACACTTTATTAACCGTATGCTTTAGCTTACGGTTTATCAATCACATACCTGTTAAGTCCCGCAGGGACGACACTTTATTAACCGTATGCTTTAGCTTAC
>JAITKS010000401.1 GCA_031278315.1 Planctomycetaceae bacterium
AACCTTATTTTTTTTATTAACCGCAGAGGACACAGAGAACACAGAGAAATATGATTTTGTAATTTTAGATTTTTTGTAATTTATCAGCGGGATAATTTTTAAACACGAAACACACGAAAAAATCACGAAAGCACGAAATGGGGATAAATATAATTCTCGTGTTTTTCGTGTAATTTCGTGTGTTTTGTGTTTTAAAAATTTTTAATATATCAGTGGAATAATTTATTTTTTTGCGGGAACGCGGTCGTCTCGACCGCATCTTTAGGCGTCTTTTGTACAAAAAAGATGCAGGCGGGACGCCTGCGTTCCCGCCTAAAATATTTTTTAGTAATTCACTTAAATTTAAAATCTAAAATTACAAAATCTGATTTCTCTGTGTTCTCTGTGTCCTCTGTGGTTAATAAAAAAAAATTTCACTGTAATATTTCACTGCGGTATAAAAAATAATTTTGTTAATATGTTATAATTTTATAATTATTTTGAAATTGTTTTTGATCTTAAAAGATCAAATCTGAATTTTGAAATTATGAATGATATTGTTTGACAATTTTTTTTTGTAACGCAAATTGATAAATATTCAATGAAACGTATAACAGTTTTTGATACAACATTACGAGACGGCGATCAAGCGGCGGGAATTGCTTTTGACCGTGCTGCGAAACGTGAATTGGCGATTTCGCTCGCTAATTCCGGCGTTGACATAATTGAGGCGGGATTTCCGCTGTCTTCACAACATGATTTCAATTCGTGTTGTGATATTATTTCGGTATTGCGGGATTTTCCTGTTAAGGTTGCTGTCATTAGCCGTGCAAATATTTCTGATATTAGCAATACTGCGGCTATTCTAAATTCAAATAGTGTACTTCATATCACATTACCAACTAGTGATTTACATATTAAATCTTTTTTCGGTATTAGCCGTAATGAATTGATACGAAAAGCGAAAACGGTAATTTCATACGCAGCAGGATTAGCAGCGTCAATTGAAATCGGAGCTGAAGACGCTACTCGTACTGACTTTGATTTCTTGTGTGAATTTTGTAATACTGTAATTGAGTCTGGTGTTAAAGTTATCAATATAGCTGATACTGTCGGATTATTTGTGCCGCCGCAAGTTGAAACTTTAATTCAAATGTTGCGGAATCGTGTTGACGGCTTTCGGAATAATAAAGCCGGATTGAGTATTCATTGTCATAATGATTATGGTCTTGCTGTTGCCAATACGCTTGCTGCTATAAAGGCTGGATGTAACCAAATTGAAGTTACCGTAGGCGGAATTGGAGAACGTGCAGGTAATGCAGCTTTGGAAGAAGTAATTGCAAATATGATTTTACATCCTGATATTTACAATGTTTATACCGATATAAAAGCTAATCGATTGGGGGAGTTAGTTAATAAATTTTATTCTGCCGCAACGATAACTTCCGGTAGAATGAAACCGTTAGTTGGATGGAATGTTCGCACGCATGCTTCGGGGATTCATCAAAAGGGAATTGAAATTTCTGACAAAAATTATAGAAATTATTTACCGGATTTATGCTCTGATTATTCAACTAAAATTTCAACTGAATATAAGCCTGATTATTTGTACGATAAATCTATTGAGAATTCTGTTGAGAATTCTGTTGAGAATTCCGTTGAGAAATCTGTTGAGAAATCTGTTGACAATTCTGTTGACAATTCTATTGAGAAATCTGTTGAGAGTGAACTAATTTATAATTCTGTGCCGGAGCGTATTGTTTTATCGAGACATTCGGGTAAAGCTGGAATACGTTTATTTGCGAAAAAGTTGCGAATAGATCAAATTGATGATAACGATGTTAATCAATTATTGAGACGAATAAAAAATTCAAATTTACGCTCGGTTGGAATTACAGAATTTCTTGTACTTGCTAAAGAATTGAAATTAAAGGTGATGAATTCGATTTATCCGGTTTCGTGTAAATATTATGCTGAATATTGTGATGAAACGGGATATGATATTTCAATTGAGTTATCTGATGGTGAAATCATTAGGAGCAAGGGAATTGATCCAGAGACAACGTTATTATCGGCGGTATTGAAAATAAGCGAGTTAAATATCACAATCAAAAAAAACGAGCTGATGGGAGTTAATAGCAACTACAGATTATATGTCGAATTACTAACAACGAATAATGGAACGAACAACACAATAACTGCAATTGAACGATCTGGAACTCATCCGAATCGATTATTATTTGAGTGTATTCTTGATGTCATAAACAGACATAAGTTATTTGAACTTTGAATCCGTATCAAAATTACAAAACTGTTTGCAAGTAGAAATAAGAAAAAGGTAATATACTCATTGTACTTTAGAATTCGGTTTTATTTTTTGTAACGAAAAAGGTGACCGTTCACGTATAAAACTAGAATTGCCCTTTCAGGGCGGATTTGGTATTAAAACAAATACCGAAACAAATACCGAATTTTCAAGTATGAATAGTATATTATTAATTTTTTAATCTTTTCCATTGTTGATTTTGCGGTTCTAGTTTTATTAGTTTGTCGATAATTTCGGATGCTTTTTGTTTCTCTCCATTTTGCCAAAATAATACTACTAGAGCGTATAAAAAGGTTGTGTTTTGCGGTTCTGATTTAATTATTATTTCCAATTCTTTTTTTGCGTCGTTGTATCGTTTCATTTGAAGTAACAGCAATGCCAAGTTATATCGAACTCGATTTTTTGTTGCCCGATGTAATGAAGATTCAACGATTTCAGATTGAACAAAAGATTTCGGCAGCATAATTGATTCTGTTAGAGTTTGCTGCTCGAAATTTTTTACAGCTTGATTTAACATTTGAATTGATTCTTCAAATTTACCTCGTTCTGCCAACAATAAACCTAATGAGTATGCTGCATTTCCGTTTGTCGGTTCGATTCTCAAAGCCTCGCGAAATTCATGTTCTGACGCTTCGTTTTCACTGCGTTCGTTGTATAACATTGCAAGATTTATTCGTGATGGAAAAAAGCTGCGGTCTATATCGATAGATTGTTTATACAGTTCAAGAGGTTTTTTTGTCAATTTTTTGATTAAGCCGATTGCTATTTTTTGCGATTCAATATATGCGGTATCTTGTTGTGATAAACCTTGTGTTGTTCCTATCAGCCAGCGATTAGTTTCTGCGATTTTTGCGGTAACGAGGTCGTATTCAAATGCTGCCAAATTTAAAAATGCTGCCGGTTGATCTGAATTAACGTATTGCGAATTGATATATTCTTGTTTTACTTTTTCAAATAAATTTTTAACATTATCGTTACGAAAATTATTTATTTGATCTGCCAACGCTCGTGCGGCTTCTACTCTAACTGCCAATCTCGAATCGTTCAGCATTGGAATTAAATATTTAATACGTACCTCGCTGTCAAACGATACCAAAGAGCTGACAGCGGCAAAACGTACCCAATCGTCGTTGTCTGTCAAGTTTGCGGTACATATTTTTAAAATTTCGTTTTTGGATTGTTTATCGATGTCATTATCGCGTAAAATTCGGCTCAAAATTAAAATAGCACTTGCACGCGTTACAGACCGATATTCTTTGTTATCTTTGTTGCGAATTATTTTAATCAAATTTGAAATTGCCGACGGATTATTTTGTTTACCTGCAATCAAGGCTATAGAATAATGTTCGTTTATTGGAATAGAATCACTATAACCTACAGCTGATTTACGTTTTTCTTTATACCAACTTTCGACTTTTTCATTTGCCCATTCGAGAGTTTCACCTTTATTGCGGTCGTGATGGCAGATTGTGCAAGCGTTAGGCACACCGGTTGTTATGGTCAGTGCCGGATTCGGTTTACGGATACTGTGATCACGGCGCGGGTCAACAATCATAAAGGTTGATTGTGGAAAGTGACATTCAACGCAGCGAGTACCGGGCTTGTTTGAATCGGAATGAAAATGATGTTTAGCAGTATCGTAAATTGACGGTGAATGACATTGAGCGCAAAGTCTGTTACCTTGAAATTTCAATTCGAGCGAGTGCGGTTCATGACAATTCACGCAGCCGACGCCTTTACTGTACATTTTCGATTGAATAAAAGAGCCGTATTCAAATGCTTCTTCGAGTAGTTGACCGTCGGGGTAATATGTATTTGTATCGATAAATTCAGGGACGAACCAATCGGCGGCATGACTGTCAGGCGGTTTGGGGGGAGTTTGTACAAGTCGGCGGCGTGCGTGGCAAAACGCACAATTATTAACTATTTCGGCGTTGTTGGTATTACTCAATGAGATTACTTCTTTGGGTATTTTCGGATTCCAACTAGCGAGTAATTTATGTTTACGTGCTGTAGTGTCGTGTTTACTGCAAGCTCCGTGGCATGCTTGGCAACCTACGTTAATTTCGGAAAAAGTTGTTGTGTATTTATTAGTTTTCGGATTGAAATTTTTTTTCAGATTTGTTGTGTGACATTCAGCGCACATACGATTCCAATTTTGCGATGATGAAGTCCAATGTAATGGATCATCTTTTGGAATTTGTTCTTTGGGATATAAGTGAAACCAACGTTTAGAGTTGACATCCCATGCGATAGGCAAAACTTGTAATTTGCCGTCACCGGTTGCGGTTAGATATTGTTGAATTGGTCTGAATCCGAGAGTAAATTTTATTTCAAACTCACCTATATCGGTATTGATTTTGAATTTTCCGTTATTGCGAAACATAGTGAAATTAGTGCCGCATTTTGTTTTAATTTTTCCGTTTGTAATCAAGTGCCGTAGTACGTTTGAGATTTTATCGCGGGCGATAGAAATATCGCATGGGCGTTGGAATTTTAAGTCGAGTTGAAATTTTAATTCAGCGTCGAATTTACTTAATGTTTGGGCGGACATATTTTGTCGAAGCCGGTTTAGTATTCCGGTTTTAGAATCGAAAGATGCAAGGGCGAGATCGTTTAGGTCAGCTTCGAATGGCGGGTAAATCATTTTATGTCCGCTGATATTGTAGCGGTGATTATGGGATTTTTTGTCATCTTTTAGGTATTCTTTTTGCGGATTAAAAATTACAGATGATGTTTCAATTGTGTTGAGTAATAATTTAATTTCGTTATCGTTGAGCAGTAGGATGTCATCGAAGCCGATGTGTAGAAAAGCGGTGTTATTGAAATCGGCTAAAATATTTTTTTCGTTTGCGTGATTCATTGAATTAGCGTGATCGCTTTTTTTCCATTCTGTGAAAATATCAGCGTGACATTCGGCGCAAGATTTCGAATCGATAAATTCATTATCGAGTTTGAGAGTTGGAATTTGTTGATTTGAAATTTGTTGATTTGAAATTTTGTTCTCATCTGCTGATGCAGCAAAGCTGAAAAGCGTGAGGAAAAAAATCAGCATATTGAATTTAATTTGAAATTTATTGACATAAAAGTAGAAAATCGAATTTTCTAATGAGTAATTTGTAAACTTATGTTTCATAATTTTTTGTAGAGTTAAAATATATTTCTAACTGAAAAAATAACGGGATTTAAATATCAAGGAGAATAATCATAGAAACTTGCTTAAATCTACAAGCAAAAAATATGCCGTTTCTCTAAAAGATCGACAAGAAAAATTTGTAACAATGTAATATATCAGTGTAATAA
>JAITKS010000449.1 GCA_031278315.1 Planctomycetaceae bacterium
TTGCAATATTTTTTAATAACTACAACTTGTTTTTGAGTCAAAAAATTGTCTATGTTTTCGCCCTGCAAGAGCAATTTAAGTTTAAAACGAATACCGAAATTTAAAGTGTGAAAAGTATATATTACAAATAGTTTAAAATAATAAGTTTAAAATAGGCTTAAACTTTAACTAGCAGAAATTCATAATATAAGCCTCATAAACCGGAAATAAACAATTATGAATAAATATCACAAACTCAAAAAAATAGAAAATAATTTGATAAAAAAATCAAATAAAACTAACTCAAAATTACTTATAATTTATTCAAACAAATTCATAAACACTTTATTCATAGAGTCTCTCTTATTTCAATTGTTTAGAATATTTGTTACTAAAATATATTTTATATGTCTGTTTGCCGGAATTTTGGGATTGTCCGCTTACGCACAAATTTCAAAATTACCAACACCTGCCTTGCCGCCGGCTTCAAAATCTAACCAACGCATAAAAAATGAAAAATATTTAGCAGAAATCTGGAACAAACTCGAAAACGGTACTTTCGCAACTCCAACTTTCGAATATCTTAGCACCAACGATGAAGGCTACTCATTCGACGAGTTATGGGAAATCGCACAAATAACTAATCCTTCGCTGAGTAAAAAATCTAACTTAATCACAGCTGCAAAAGGTAAATATATTCAGTCCGGCTTGTATCCTAATCCGATATTAATCTACAGCTGCGATAGTCTCACTGTACACGGTAACGCCGGTAAACATGGATTAGCTGTCACACAAGAAATCGTTACAGCACGAAAACAAAAACTCAATCGTACAGCAATATCATACGACGTTACCACAGCTAGAAAAGAATACTCAATGGAACAAATCAAACTACAAAACGATCTCCGAATCGCTTACTACGAAATATTACACGCAATTCTAGTTAGCAGAGTAGAACATTTCACACACGAAATAAGTCACGATCTGCTTAAAGTCGCCAAAACATTACAGTCAGAAGGTAAATCAAATGCAATCGACGTTCTGCGGTTCCAAACATTAATCAACGCCGCCGAATTGACCTACAGACAAGCAGAAAATAATAAAATAACAAAATGGCAAAATCTCTTGTCAGTTATCGGAATATACGATTTACCTTATCAATCAGTTCGCGGAACCCTAATCGACCCTACGCCGCGACGAGATAAACAATTAACTTGGATACACTTCCAAAAAATAAGTCCGCAACTCGAATTGGCAAGATTAAAAATCGCACAATCAAAAACACAACTCGAATACGCAAAAGCCGGACAAATCCCAAATGTTTACGCAACCGTTTCACTAGCTTACGATATTCCCGCTAAAACAAAAGTTCCATTCGTAGGAATCGCTATGCCCCTAACTATCTATAACAAAAATCAAGGAAATATCACTAAAGCAATCGCAGAAATCGCAATAGCAAACCGAGAATTAGAACGGCTTACTCTATCATTTCATAAACAAATGACAAATATATTTTGCCAATACAATAACGCATGCGAATTAATTCACGTTTATGAAAAAACGATCATACCAGATACCTTTGAAACTTTACGTCAAATCGGCGAAAATTATTGTAACGGAAAAATGACATATCTCGAATTATACGCCCAACGAAAAATTGTTATCTCCGTGCTGCTGCAATATATCGACGCCCTAAAAACAAAAGCTGTCACTACAACTCAAATAGACGGAATGATGCTAGAAGGTACTCTCGATTAGTGGTTAGTGATTAGTGGTTAGTGGTTAGTGGTTAGTGGTTAGTGGTTAGTTCGCATGCGGAAATTATCACGGATTGTAAGGTTGAATCACTGAGCAGTTTTATGTTTTGATTCTTTTGATTTATTATTTAAAATTCTGTCAAAAAACTAAAAACTAAAAATGCGGTCGAGACGGCCGCGTTCATTCTGCAATAAATTTTTACATTAGGTTTTTAGAAATTCACTCAAACTTGCGGGCAGATTTATAAAAAGAATTTGAAGTAACTTCATGTATATTTTTACTCTTTCGCATTAGAAACATCACCGGAATATTATTTTCATTGGCAACTCTTAATCCATCCTCCTTTCCTAATACAAACAATGCCGTTGCTAAAGCATCTGCCCTCGCACAACTTTTGTCCAATACTGAAACTGAACCTAATTGCTCATCACTATCAGAATTATTTTTATCCGAATTATTTTCAGTCAAATTATTTTCAGTCGAATTATTTTTAGCTGGATTATTTTCAGCTGGATTATTTTTATCGCTGCCGCTGTATTGACACGGAAAACCTGTTCGCGGATCAATCAAATGCGAATAATATTTACCATCGATCAAATGAAAATTTCTATTTCCGCCGCTTGTTGCCATACTTTGATCCCCAATAATTATGATCCGATAAATTTCTCCCCAATCACCGCGAGGAATAATGACCGGCGTCTCTATTCCGATTTTCCAATCGCTGATTTTGTTTTTACTATAATTTTTGTTTTTATTATTGACCTCATTAATGAAATTTCCCTTATTCCCCTTACACCGGATTTCACCTCCGATTTCAATCATATAATTTGCTAATCCTGAATTTTCACAAAATTGAGCAATAGAATCTACAGCATACCCTTTCGCAATACCTGATAGATTAATCTTTAACTCCGGTATAGACTTTTTTATCGCAGGCGGATTCAATTGCACATCAAGTTTTTCATATCCGATTTTTGTTTTGAGTTTCCCGATTTCACGCACGATTTCATCAATAGAACGCCTTTTACGATTCGACCCGAAACCCCAAATTGTAACAATCGAAGCCGCTGTTATGTCAAACGCTCCGCCTGAAATTTTTGAAATATCAAGAGCAAGCTTTACGACTTCAGCCGTTTCATGCGAAACCGAAAACCAGTCTAACGATTCTGTCTCGTTGAATCTGCTGACTTCTGAATCTGCTCTAAACAAAGACATTTTTTGCTCTAACTGCTCCAAACATTTCTGAATATTCAACACGAAATCATTCCAATTACCGTCTTTCGGGAAATCATGAACTCGAATCGAATAAAGTGTTCCCATCGCCGTCCCTTCAACATGTTGATCAACATATTCAACATGACGTTTCCGAAAGATATAAAAAATCACACCAATCGAAATTACTACAATCAGACCGACATAAAATATCGCAATAAAAAATTTTTTCGATTCGGTATTATTTGAATTATTTGACATCAGATTTAATTTTAATTTATTTGATTTAATGTTACATTTATTTTTTTTTTCAAAATTGAAATATACTCAACGTATTTGAAACCTTATTTTTTAATCAGCACAGTTTATAGTTTTATCAGAATATTCTGAATCAATAAATAAAAAAACGACCTTCGGTATTTTACACCGAAGATCGTTCCTTGTAATTGAGAGATACCATAATTTATTTTGACCGTCGAAAGTCACACAAACGCAGGCTCTTCAATTTCCAAGAGATGGACTCCTGAACGTCGTTTTGATACGACGATTTCTTGTACGAATTCCTTAAAAATGCGTAAATCCATAGCTGTTGCCGATTGTGATTCTGGATGGAATTGTGTTCCTATTGCAATCCAATCACGATGTAACGATTCAATCACCTCAACTACGCCGTCTGGACATCTGCCGGTAACCAGAAACCCAGATGCAACATCATCTATTGCCATGTGGTGCATACTGTTTACACGAATTTCGTTATCACCGTAAACTCTTTCCATTAGTGTTCCTTTTTCGATAATCAAAGCGTGTCTATGATTAACGTCCATAGTATCTCTGTGCGGTAACGCTTTTGGTAAATCTTCGGGAATATGCAGAAACAACGTTCCGCCTTGCGAGACATTTAACAACTGCATCCCAGTTCCGATTGCTAGTAACGGCATTCTGCGTTCAGCGGCTTTATCAATTAGAATTCTATCAAAAGTTTCCCGCCTTTCATCCAGCAATTTTACCGACGGATGAAGCATAAATCCATCCCGCCGCGGATCAAGGTCTGCCCCGCCTACCATTAATATTCCATCAAGTTGATCGAGTATTTGCTCAAGATTTGCATCAAGATGTTTATTTTCAGGATACGGCGGGATAATCACAGGCAACGCACCCGCCTGAAGAAGGGAGTCATAATAACCCGAACAAACTATACTTATCGCCGGTACATTCCTTTGCGAAGCACGATAGTCAGAATTGACTCCAATCAGCGGCTTCCTTGGCATTCTCTGTCCTCCATAAAAGTGACAGAATCATAACGCCGCCAAAACATAAAAACAAAAAATGTAAAAAATAAAACTCACCAAAAAAGAAATATCAGACAAAAATTGTACGCATCTAAACTGTTAAAGCAGACAAAAAAATACAACACAATTTTTCTTATTCCCAATATTTCAAAAAATATTCAATACAAACAGAACTTTCAAAACACCGTCTCCCACGTAAACGAAGCAAAAAAACAAATTAAAAAAAGATGAAAATAAAATTGTTATCTACAACATATTATCTGTTTTTTACTCCCCAGCTTTGCAGTTTTGTTAATTACCAAACAAAATTTACAACCCGTTTAAATGACATAAAACAACTTTCGCGAAATTCAAAAATTCAGAAATTCAATCGCTGACAGTTTAGTTTAATTTCGCTAAACAAAATAATTCGTTACACAAAAATAAACTGTAAATGTCAATGTCAATAAACATTAAAACTCAAGCAAACTAGATACCGCTCACACTTTGAAATCGATAATAATAATTGCAAAAATGATCTTTTGATCTTGCCGAAAAATAAATCTAACTTTCGCAAATTATCGAAATGTTGAATGTAAACGTGTTAAAAAGTTACCTAGTGAAGTTATCGAGTAATCTTAAAAAACCGCAGTGTAATTTTAGCTCTGTTCTCCTATAAATTTGATTTTAATTTTATTTTATTATTTTAATGATAAATATTATGGCTACAAATTTCTATCTTTTATCATCTTACCGAAAACCGCAACAAATATATTTGCTAATATACGCATTGTACTATGAAATTCAGCAATACGAATTTATAAAACCTACTTTCCAATTTTAGGGAGCAGGCGATTCGAACCGAAAATTCAAACGCTCGAAGCTTAATAAGTGTTCGGATTAGTCTTTAGTAACTTTATAGGTTAAATGATTAAAAATGAAAATTTAACGAAACGATTCTTAAACGTGAAATGTCGGCTCGTCACTGCCGCACTTCGGAATGCAAGTAGGCGGGGAGTTTACCCTATTTTTAGGTGATTGCAACCATTTTACATATTTTGCGTAAATTTTTGTTAAAGCATACTAGATATAGGGAGTTTTCCTATTTTAACGATTATCTTGAAACAATTTTTCTACAAATTTTAAAGACATATTTCGATATAACTAATTGAAATATAATCAATTGTACAAAGCCGAAAAAAAGAATAAATTTTAACTTTTTGCCTGAAACATTGCGTTCAAAAGGACGCAAAGCCTGTTTTTGTTGTTGTCAAAATCATTGTCGATTTATCTAATACAAAGTCAAATTTAGAAATACAGTAATTTTCTTTTTGTCATTTACGTTGTACTTCATAAAGATAAAAAATCTAACTTGTTGGTTTGATTTATATTATCGCAAAATTTCGATTCAAATTTGTAATTTTCTCAATCGGTCTCACCAAAACAGTTAGCCGAAAGAGTAATGATCAAAATTATGAAATTCTAAAAACTAATATTAGAAGGAACGCAGGTGTCTCGCCTGCACTTTTTTTGTACAAAAAACTCCTCAAGATGCGGTCGAGACGACCGCGTTCCTTCTAACAATAAATTTTTACATTAGATTTTATTTTTTTGTAATTCATTGCAGCCAATATTGTTTAGTTCGGAAAAATAAGATTGAAAATAAAGTTAGTTTTGAAATTCATAAACCAAAAAAATTGAAAAGAATATTCCGCTGATATATTACTACAAATTATGATCAAACTAAATTGCTTTGTCTGATAGATAGTTTAAATTGCCCTTGATTCAAAATGTGAAAATTTGCATAATTCGCAACGTTGTTATCTTCTTTAAACTGCTCTCACTTGAATTTTCAGTTTGAGCTGCCTGCTTATTTACGGAAAACAGGTTTTTTTAATGAATATGAAAACGTCATGAATACGTCAATTGAATATGTCATTGTATCGTAGTATTTCATAGTAAGATGTGTATTTTTTGATATTACAGAACAAACAAAATAAACGCAAATTGTTATTACACTGTTATTGTATTGAGCCAATATCCGATCGTTTTTTCAGGGCTTCGGTTCGGGGGGATTTTTACCCGCCCCGCTGGGACAGACTATAATACTGAATACTGCAATACTGTAATACTGTCTCCCTTTCAGAGCTGGTTATGATTAATACTTAAAATTACTACGTATAACGATAACTGATAACGATAACTGATAACGATAACTGCAAAAAATTCCACTGATATATTACGATTATATTACAATAAAAATTGTTTTTAGAGATGTCCTATTTACAATAAAATTCATTTCAAAATTAATTTCAAAGTTACCACGAAATTTTGTCAAACAACAAGCCTATCAAAACGAATATTAATAGCTTAACGTCGAAAAAAATTTCACTTGTTACAATTTTCAAATCAAGTGATATATTTCGTTACGTGCGGCAATTGTTTTGCGCATTCATGTTTTTGTTTTTCGTTTTTATTGTTGTATCGATATTATTTTCAAGTATCTTACTCACCATACAATTAGCCAATGCTGATGAGCCGTCTCAAAATTCAATTCCGTCACGTTTTTTCAACAGATTAACTTCGATCATTCCGCATCGTAATGTTGTTTCTACACCTTCTAATCAAGAGTCGCCGACTGATGTTCTTCCCGGTTTTGGTTTTCCTAATTATGATAATTCGGTTCTGAATAATAATAATTTATTTGAAAATAATTTGAGCGTATCAAATCAACCGGTATTAAATAATTATATCAATGCAACTCCTCAAATCGGTTCGCTTGAGCTTGTTCCGTCATCTGTTCAACATGTTCCTGCAATTTACGTTGAGGGTGAAGGTTATGTTCCTTTGAATCATCCATCGATTGAACCTTATATCGACCCTCTCAAAAATACGCCCGAAACTAATCCGAATATAATTTTGATTCCTGAATGGCAGCTAACATCTTCCATGACTTACCAAACGCTTAATCAATTTACAGCTCCGCATAATCAATTTAACAGACAATATAATAATCAATTTTACGATTATAATCAGCTGCATGAATCTGTTCCGCGTACAGTTGATAATTCTGGTCGAACGGCAATTTCGCTGCCGTTACAAAGTTATGCTGATTCAATTACGATTTCTGCTCAAAACGGCTGGCAACTCCAAACAGAAAAACACGATATTCTGTTTTTAAACGGCGATTGTACGATCAGACAAAGTAATAATTCTGTTCAAGCGCCTACAGCGGTTGTTTGGATAAGTCGAAAGAGTGAGTTAAATCAATTGCGTGAAATTGCTGTTTATCTTGAAAGTGATTCATCTGTTGCTCCGCTTGTTCTTGAGTTCGATCCTGAAAATATAAATGCACAAATTATAGACAAACGTTGGTTCGGAAAATTTCACACGATTGCAGATGTTCAAACTTTAATAATGAACACTGAACCAACTCCGGCGCAAACTCCGGCGATTTATAAAAGAGCTTTGAAGGCGATGAATCCGTCTCCGCCTATAATTGAGCAAGTGCAATATACGGAAGTTTCGCAAGTGCAAAAACAAAGCACGGCACCATTCAGGCGTATCAGTTTGAATCCGCGAGGAGACAACGAAATGAGTATTGATATCGAACCGGTGCCGGATAATCCTGATAGAGCTATTTTCATTATTAGCAGAGGTTTAAATCTGATTATTGAAGGTGTCAATGGTGAAAACATGCTTACTGGCGACGTTGTTGATATTTCTGCCGATCATGCAATTATATGGTCGATAAATCCGAAAAACTTTCAGCAAAACCGCAAGACAAATCAAGATAGTAAAACGGATTTCGAGGTTTATCTTGAAGGTAACATTATATTCCGTGACGGTGAGCGTGTTATTAAGGCGAAACGGATGTATTACGATGCGAAAAATAAAATCGCGTATATTGTTGAGGGTGAATTAACAACGCCGATTGTTGGAATTACAAATGTATCCGGCATGATGAGAGTTAAATCTGAGATATTGCAAAAAATTGGTGAGGGAAATTTTGTTGCGAAAAATTCGTGGGTAACAACGAGTATGCTTGGTCAACCGACTTGGTCGTTGCGATCGCGAATGATGAAGTTGACAGACAAATATTACACGCCGGTTTTTGGTAATTTAGAGCCGGTTAAGCGGCAGATTTTATCGGCGGAGAATAACACGTTGGTTATGGGGGGTGTACCGGTGTTTTACTGGCCTTGGTTTGCAGCGGATGCACAAGAGCCGACGTTTTATATTAAATCAATTAGTGTAGGAAGTTCGGGGTATTTTGGTAATACTATTCGGACAAAATGGGACCCGTTTCAATTGTTCAATGTTCAAAATCGGCCGGATTGGTTAGACGGAAGTTTAGACATTTCGTGGATGGAAAAACGCGGATTGGGTCATGGTGTTGATATTACGTATTCGCCAAATGAGTTGTGGGGACGGCAGATAAATGCAACTGGTAAAATAAATTATTGGGGAATAAACGATATTTCAAACGGCGATCAATTAGGAGGCAGCCGGAATCCTGTAGTTTTTCCGCATTCTTACAGATATATTTTTTCGTGGACACATCAACAGGAAATGAAACCTTTGTTTGGATTAAGCGGAGATTGGTCGGTGTTAGCATCGATTGGAAAAGTATCTGACCGCAATGTTTTACCGTATTACAATCATTCGACTTGGGTGAACGGGGAGAATCAAACGACAAAGGTAGAAATCGCAAAAACAAATTTGGATTCATCGTTGAAATTGCGTGTTGAACGGAGTCTTGATGATTTCTATACGAATGCGAATCAATTACCGAGATTGGATCATTATTTGGTTGGCAGATCTTTTTTGTACGATAAATTGACATTCTATTCACATACGCGAGTTGGTTATGTTGATTACAATGTTGCAAGCAGTCCGTATTCACCTAATTCGTCGGCATGGTATAGAGATGCACGATTATTCAGTTATCTTCCTTGGGAATTGACAACGAGTAGTTTAGTATCTGCGCCGCCGGATCCTTCTAATGTAGGTGCAGCGAAACCTGATTTAGTCAACGAATCGTTTGAGATATTTTCGACGCGGGCTGAAGTTGATTTACCGTTAAGTTTGGGGGCGGTTAGAGTCGTGCCGTATATTCTTGGAGATTTTTCGCATTGGGGAGCGAGCAGATCGGGCGATGATGTTCAGCGTTTATATTATCGCGGCGGAGTTCGTATGAGTTTACCGTTTTGGAAAGTTACGCCGAGTTCTTCAAGCCGGACGTGGTATGTGAATGGGTTAGCGCACAAAATTACTTTGGATGCAGAATTTTCTTATTCGCAATCGAATAAAGGGATGGAAAATTTAATTTTGACAGATTCATTAGACAGATGGGCGATAGAAGATTTTAGGCGTCGATATTCAGTTACTTCGTTTGGCGGGAGTATTCCGAGTATTTTCGATCCAAGATATTACGCATATAGAAGCGGGATTGCCGGTAATGTTACGGCGGGCAATATGGAAATCGCTGATGACTTAACTTTAGCAAGATTCGGAATAACACACAGATGGCAGACTAAAAGAGGACCAGTCGGGAAAAGACATATTATTGATTGGATAACTTTAGCGGCGCATTTGAATTATTATCCGGATGAATCGCAAAATTTCGGTGAGAATGTAGGTTTGATAGATTATGATTTCATGTGGCATGTTGGAGACAGGTTTTCAATTTTTTCAACAGGGTTGTATGATGTTTTCAAAGACGGACAACAAATAACAAGAATTGGCGGAGTATGGAACAGACCGGCGCGAGGCAATATAAGTATTATGTATGATCGTTTATTTGGTTCGGCGGTTAAGCGGGATTATTTAACGTTATCGGTTGGTTACACGATGAATGAAAAGTATTCGTTAGCCTATTCGACTTCGTATGATATAACGTTTAATCCTTGGAAAAATGTAGGGCATAATTTTATTTTCACACGAAACGGAGAATCGTTTAGACTTATGTTAGGAGCTGTTTACAGTGAATCGCTTCGGGAATGGAGTTTCACTTTTGGGATTGAGCCTGTTTTCATGCGGGGGATAGCAAACAAAATCCAGAGAATGTCAACAAAAGTCCAACAACAAATGACACAATAAAAAATAAACGTAATATATACGTGAAAAATTTTTTTGTGTATTTCGTTTTTTTTTCGTGTATTTTGTAATCTCAAGAAAAAACAAAAAATTCTATCTGATATACTCATTGTCCATTAAAATTCGGTATTATTTTTTGTAACGAAAAAGGTGACCGTTCACGTATAAAACTAGAATCGCCCTGAAAGACCGGCAAGCATTAGTGTTTAGTTCGCATGCGGAGATTATTATGGGTTCTAAGTTCGAATCATTAATTACTATTCTGTCAATCCTGTAATCCTGTCAAAAAAACAAATCTAAAATTACAAAATATTCTTTCTCTGTGTTCTCTGTGTCCTCTGTGGTTAATAAAAAAATTGTAATATACTTTTCACACTTTAAATTTCGGTATTCGTTTTAAACTTAAATTGCCCTTGCTGGGTGAAAACATAGACAATTTTTTGACTCAAAAACAAGTTGTAGTTATTAAAAAATATTACAACGTTTATTGACAATATTTTCAATTAAAAAAATAAAAAAAGAATGTAATATATCAGTGGAATAATTTATTTTTTTGCGGGATCGCGGTCGTCTCGACCGCATCTGTAGGCGTTTTTTGTACAAAAAAGATGCAGGCGGGACGCCTGCGTTCCCAGCTAAAATATTTTTTAGTAATTCACTTAAATTTAAAATCTAAAATCTAAAATTACAAAATCTTCTTTCTCTGTGTTCTCTGTGTCCTCTGTGGTTAATAAAAAAATATTCCACTGATATATTACTAAAAAACGAATTTTAAAGTGTAATTGGTATATTATCGAATTTATTTTCACGAGGGTATTGTTGTGAATTAATCATCATTAGCTGTTACTAGTGCTTTTAGTGTTTCTAGGCAATTTAATATAGTATCAGCATTCACTTCTTTCCATGATGTAAGTTTGTGATTCAAAATAGCAATTTTAAACGATTCAATTGCTTCAGCTAAATCTGTTGGTAACGTTTGCACATTATTACTTAGATTGGTTAATATCTCACCCGTTGGTAACGTATGAATCAAATTGACGTCATCAGAAACTTTATTTTTAGAATCAGATTTTTTTTGCTTCTTTTTAGATTTCGTATTTTCATCTTTTTGAATCGAAGATTCCGACTGATTAAAACCGTCAACAATATCAGTTGACTTAATTTCACTTATTCTCGCTTCCGCATTTTTTTCTTTTGTCCCAAACGAGTCATTGTGCGGATTAACGTCATCATCTAATCCTGTATCTAATCCTGTAGTGAAAATGTCTTCATTTCGCGGTTTTAATTCTTCCGGCGCGCCGATTGCTTCCCATCGTTGAATTCTCATTTGAGCTACCGACCACTCATTTTGTACAGCACCTTCAAGCCACATTTCAGCGTCTTCCCAATCTAATGCTGCCTGAAAATGTGACCAACGAAGACCAACATATCCATTCACATAACTCCCAAACCGCTCTGCAACACGCCGCAATCTTCCAACATGTTGAGCCGAAACGCCGCCGACTCGGCGAGACCACGCTTCATCAGAATACGCCGCCTTCGGCATACTCGCCGCCGATAATGCCGCCCGCCATGAAAGAATTAATGCTCCCTTCTCCCAATTAGTTTGACTAACAAGATTATTCCACTTGTCAATATGATTAGTCGAAAGCTTTTCAACTTCATGTGAATTAAGCATCATCGATTCGTCGCCTAAAGCTGCACTATCAAATCCAGAATCATTAAAACGATCAGTTAAAACTTCAGAAATCGAATCAACAACTGAAAATGTCATAATTTTTATAACCTCTAAATTAAAATTATATTCAGATAAATTTAAACTGCTCTCACTCGAATTTATGATTAGAGCTGTGCCTGATTATCTGCCGGAAAACTTGACTTTAATGAATACACTTTTACACCGCCGAAATTTATAACGTTACGTATTTCAGCATTAGAACATAATACCGTTACAGTCTAACGTCCCGAAGAGATATTGTTATTACTAACAATCAAACTCTGTCAGGACGATTATTTTTAATTTGTCTGCTGTTTTTTTACCAAGTTTAAATTACTCTCGATTAAAAATAGAATAACAAATTTACGTCGATTTGTTTGATTTGTTATTTTACTTGAATGAGCGGAACCAGTTCTACAGAATCTGGACGAATTGGTGCCATTTCTGTTTCGGTTAGGAACGGATCGCTCGGTTTGATAGGATTCGATTCCGATTGTTGAATTGATTTGAGATTTTCTGCGAATTGTAACAACGGTAACATTGAATCTGATACTTCTGTTGCCGGTGTTGCGACTGGTACAGGTTTTGAAATTTTTCTGTTGTCGATGTTATTATATTCTGCCGATTCAAAAATATTTTTTACATCAACCGGAGCTTGCATTGGTCTGAAATCAACTGATTTGATTTTTGAATTATCTAGTTGTTCGTCACTTTGCGGATTTACATTTGCATTGTGCGATGTATTTGACAACGGTATAGGTTCAGTAAGATTTGCAGTAGATTTTTGTTGTGCATCAGGAATATTGAGCATAGGTTGAGTATAAGCTTGCGTATATTTTGCATTTCCGGATGCTATTGTCGGTTCAAAGCTTTCGCGTTTAAGTTCAGCCAATGCGATACGGATTTCGGGTTGTAATTCGTTGGTGTTAGTGTTAGTTTCGTTGGAGTTAATTGTATCCGGCAGCGGTGCCGCAACCAAATTTTGATCAATAACTTCATTCGGAAGATTGGCAAGTGATGCAACTGGAATTTGTGCATGAATCATCGCCACAACACTGCCGATAAAAATAATTGTTGCAGCAACAAATACTTTAGATGACGAAGAAAGTGCGGTCATCTCTAGTGATTCTGTTTCCGGTTTAAGCGGGGGAATTGGAAAGGTCATGTTTAGTTGTTTATAGCGCGAGCCATAAATTACAGGGTTATTGGAAATAGTTCTTGCAAACAAATTATCAAAGGAGACTGAAATGATCAAAGTAAACTGCGTATTAAATATATCGACTGTATTATTGAGTATTTTGAGTATTGAGTATTATTGACTGTATTAACTGCGAAATATTTCTAAAAAAATATCTTAAACTGCTCTCGTGATTTTTCGATTCAAACCGCCTGATTACAAATCGGAAAACAGGCAGCTTTGTAATGATTTTCATTTCACTGACAATTCAAGTAAGAACACTATCAATTGAAAATAGCAATTTTCGCTTTTTAGTTTGTTTTATATTTTTTCAAAAAATTTATGTAATCTTATCAATTACAATCGTCGCCGGAAAAGTAATTTGAAAACAGTAATAATATACATTCAATTTAACAATTTTTTGATCTACTTTTGAGATAAATATGACTTTTTTAAAATACTACAACCATAAAATCGTTAAAATAAGAACAAACTATAGATAGAAAAATCTAATAAACCAATTGTGATAATAATTCAGATTATGCCGAATATATACGTATCGTATTTTGAATTTCGGCGGATCAAAAAAATATTCAGTTTCCGTGTATCAGAAATACACTTTCAAGATATGAGAATGTATATAGAGAATTTTAAAAATAGTAATATATACTTTTCACACTTTAAATTTCGGTATTCGTTTTAAACTTAAATTGCACTTGCAGGGCGAATATATAGACAATTTTTTGACTCAAAAACAAGTTGTAGTTATTAAAAAATATTGCAACGTTTATTGACAATATTTTCAATTAAAAAAATAAAAAACGAATGTAATATATCAGTG
>JAITKS010000453.1 GCA_031278315.1 Planctomycetaceae bacterium
CACTGATATATTACATTCGTTTTTTATTTTTTTAATTGAAAATATTGTCAATAAACGTTGCAATATTTTTTAATAAATACAACTTGTTTTTGAGTCAAAAAATTGTCTATGTATTCGCCCCGCAAGTGCAATTTAAGTTTAAAATGAATACCGAAATTTAAAGTGTGAAAAGTATATATTACTAAAATTTAAAATCTAAAATTACAAAATCATATTTCTTTGTGTTCTCTGTGTTCTTTGTGGTTAATAAAACAAAATAAGATTAGTGTATAGTACTTAGTGATTCGAAATTATAATCCGTGATAATCTCCGCATGCGAACTGACCACTAACCACTGACCACTAATTAAATATATTCTTCATTTAGAATTTTACGGCTAGAAGTTTTGCATGATTCCGATTCTTAATCCGACAGAACTCGCTCCGCTGTTGCCTATGTATAAATCGGTGTTGACATCAAAAATAAACGATGCCGAATGATCCGCATTTAACCATAAATGAAATCCGGCACCTAAATTTATTGCGTCCCAACCTATGTTCGCACCTCTTATGTCAAATTTGTCTCCGCCATTTGTAAACCTTACCCTCGACGTTGGATATTTATGACCGCCGAAATTTAAATTGTAAAACCCCCGTAACCATAAACTACCGCGCGGTCCAATCGATTCTGAATTTAATCCCAAACGTACCATGTTATGATTCAAATACATACTGTCAAACGCTAACGTATAAAGACCGCCCGACGTCGATGAAAGAACTTGCTCCGTGAAACCTCCCTGCCAAACATATTGCGAATCCACACCAATAGTCGGACGTAAAATAAATCGCTCCGTTATCTTTATCGGCCGCGTAAGCTCATAACTCGTGTTTATCGTTGTGCCGTCCGTGTTGCCGTAATATCTATCAAATATTCCTATTACTTGACCAGTATTACTGTCTTTCAATGACGAATTATAAATCGTATGAAACATTTTATATTCTTGTCTGCCTATACCTACATACGCCTTAAATTCATACTGATTAAACGGCGACGCTACAAAATATAATCCCATGAAATAATCATTCACCCTGACTTTGTCCCGCCCGCTGTTCGTTGCACCATTCGCGTACCCTATCGCTAAACCTACAGCAGAATGTTGCGTAAGATTCCATTCACCTCCAAGAAGTCCGCCATTAGCATACGTCCTATATCCGCTCGAATTACCATCCGAAGGTGAACTAATAGATTGACCAATATAATCAAACCAAAAACTTCCATTACGTAACTTCTGCGGCGATTGGATTTGTCCGCGAAATTGACTCAATTGATTCATCACCGTCCGCTCCCTGTTTATATTCCAATCAATTCGACCCCGCTCGCCCGAAACCATCTGACCATTGCCCCAACCAATTCGCGGAAAAAGAAAACGGCTCGGATTCAATACTCCCGCCATAATCGAATTCGCACGTACATCTGTCGCTATTTGATGTAAAACGTCGTTCATTGTTGCCGGATCATCTTTCGCACCAAGTAAAGTAAATGCGATTTCAGGTGCATCCCAAGTCGCACTGTCAACTGCATATCCTACGCTGCGTGTATTCCGTGTCACACCTTTCTCTTCAAAATAATGTGCATTAGGAAACAATGTAATCTGCGCAACTGTACTGTCATACGGATTGACATAAACACCGCTAATTTTAACATCGCTAAAATCATTACCATATTCTAAATTCGTAAATTTCGCTTTGGCAGGATTCGTAAAAGAATTAGATCGAATAATATGATACGTAACCGGATCATCACTAGATAAATTTTTCAACTCATTTTGAAAATTATTAGTTAAAAATACACGTAATGTTCCTTTCATTATCGTTGCACCGTCAACCCAAATTGCGTCGCTGTCAACTCCCCATTCGGCAAGAGAGCTGTCTGCCGGAATACCGTTTATCGTTAAATTATACGCACTGTCTTCCGAGAAAGTTAATCCTCCGTGAATATCAATTTGTCCAATTGTGTTTTGACCAATATCGCCGGTTACGCCGCCGGTTGTGCCGCCGGTAATCATACCCGGTGAAATTGTTCCGTAATTTACTAAGTTATCAGTTGAATGAAAAAATTGTTCGTAACCGTCGATGTCGCCGCCCGGAATACTATAACTCCAAAAAGCAATCTTCTGTTCAGACCAACCCGACATGTAATTGGTTGAGCCGCCTGTTGTGGTTGTGCTGGTTGCGGTAGTCTCGTCATAATCATCGAAATCCCATTTACCGATTCTTATCTCGCCGTATCCTGCAAGTATGCCTTCGTTGAAAACTAAATTATTTGACGTAATTCGCGTGTACGGTGTTTTATTCAAAAACGATTTCGTCAACAATGACGACGAAGCCGCCGATTGTCCTAATAACAATGCCGCATCTTTACCGATATTAAGCATCCGTGAGTTGACTCGAATACTATTGAAATTTGTTATCCCGCCGTAAATTCCAATGTCGATAGTTCCGTCAGTCGGGACAAATAAATAGGGGTCTAAAGTGTAGTCGTAATTGATATGATCAAATAGAACAAACCTAAAATTGTCATCATTTATTGCTTGTGCTTGTCCGCCGCTGTCGGGAAGTAGTCCGAAAGTTAAAGTTGTTCCGTAATTTCTGTTATTGTAATATGAAATTATATTTCCCGAAATTTGTGTCCCGCTCATTAAGTTTATCTGTTCGACATGCGCAGTTTTAGAGATATAAATCGACGCCCGCGAGCCGGATAACGCTCCGGTTACATCAAATCGGCGGACAAGAGGTCCATTGGTTGCTGTTAATTTTTTACCTGTCGCCGGATCGACGTAATATGATCGTAAATAACTTGAAATTCCGTCGGTTGCTAGGTCGTCGCTGCTTACAAATAATTGTAATCCGAAATCGAAACTGGCTGCTATTTCATTTGGTGTTCTTGGTGTTTCAGAAGAAAGTGATGAAGTCTGATTAGATAAAGCAGAAATTGAACCGCAATGAACAATAACATGTTCTTTGCCAAACGATACGAGTAATCCGATTCCGTTGTTTTGATGCATTTTGATTTCAGAACCAGAATCGATTGTCAAGAAGTTACCAACTCCGTCAACACGAATACCCGCACTGCCTGCACCAGAAGAGTTGATAGTTCCTTGTTGCAAAATATTCAGATTGTTTCCAAATAAATGTACACCGATTCCAAATGTACTGCTATTGGCAGCCGATGTATCATAACTGTTGCTGTTGCCGTCCCATTGACCAAAACCGCGATTAGCAATTTGTTGCTCTGAATACAATCCATGCGAACCGCCGCCCGCAACATAAAATGATTGACCGAAAAAATCACGTGTTTCTATATTTTCGTATCCAAGATCTTTAAATACAGCCATTTCAACTTCGATCAAGCCTTGATAATTTCTAAAATCCTGCCAACTCAATAGCGAATACAATGTGTTAATATGCGAAAGCGAACCAGATATATCCATGCCCCATTCTATATTTCCTTCTTCGTCAATAATTGGCGTATAGCCAGTAACAGGAACTCCGCCTGTCTTTCCGGCAGCTGCAATAAGATCGCTGTTGTTGTCGTAAAGAACTTTCATTGCATTCGTACCAGAAAAAGTTACAGCACTAGGATTCACTTTTGCAGATGGATCTCCTAATTCAAACATTGGCGAATTTTTTGTTGTACTATGTCCTATTTTTTGTGACCTTATTGCTGCCTTTCCATTATTGTCTATAAGAAAACTATCCCATCTAGTCAATGTACTGCCAAATTGCCATGTAGAACTCGGGTTTTCTTCTGTACCTGTTACTTTTTCTGTAAGACTTGTAGTCATGCCAAGTACGTGACCTATCTCATGGATGAGTACAGGCAATAAATTATTATTGATTGCACCCGATTGAGATTTTTCATCTGTAGTTGCCCAACCAGTACCAATTAGAATTTGAGCATGCGCTCCTTGGACACCTTCTGTGATTTCTTGTTGTGTTCTATATCTATAATTACCGTTATCATCCAGTACTACTTCGTCAACGTAACTTCCATCTGCAAGAATAGATTGTACACCTGTAACTTTTAAATTATTTATAGTATTATCGACCAGAGAAACGGCAGCAGCATTGTTTTCAAGGTCATCTGATTTTACTACTTCAAATATTGCGCCGCCAGTTGTTGGTTTCAAGATACTAACCCAATATTCAGCAGCGTCAATAATTGCTGATTGTTCGTTGGCGTCAATATCAGAAGAGAACCTAAGCGTGATAACAGGTGTACCGTTGTAAGAAATTACAGATTCTTGTAATTTGTCGCCATTGTTATTTTCGTCTTGTGCGTAAGTTTTATTTTGTACGGAACAAAAAATTGAACAGGTTATCAGAATAAATAAAAATAACGTGAGTACGCAGTTTTTACGTATGCCGAAATACAGCGAATTTATTAATTGCCGTTTTTTCCGCTCAAATTGAGTTGAGTCGTAATTATGCCGGATTGCAATATTTTTCATTAGTTTACACGGTCTTACACTTGTGATTTCCAGCCGATGGGCAAATTACCGGTTATTACATAATAATTTACAATTTTGTCGAATTAGTAGGATGCACAAAAATAATATTACTAAAAGGAGGTTTTATCAGAAGTATCGGCAAATACGGAATATCTCGATAAATAATAATATTGGTTATTATCGATACTTTCGGTATATGTTCTCAACAAAAACATTAAAAATAAGAAAATTTTATTTATAAAAATTTTGGTAATATATTCAGCGGAAATTTTTTTTTGACCATCAGACACCGAATTAACCCAATTATGCCAAGACGGCCGCGTTCCCAAAAAACAATAAATTATTCCGGCAATATATAAGATATTACAACTGTTCTTACTTGATTTTTTCGGTTCGAGTTGTCAGTTTACTTACTATTAATATCAGGCATTTTAAAGAATCGGCACCAAATCGACCGAAAAATCAAAAGAGAACAATAAAATTTTGTAATATATACAGTGTACTTTAGAATTCGGTTTTATTTTTTGTAACGAAAAGGCGACCGTTCACGCATAAAACTAGAATCGCCCTTTCAGGGCGGATTTGGCATTAAAACAAATACCGAAAATAAATACCGAAATAAATACCGAATTTTCAAGTATGAATAGTATATTATAAATTTTTACATGAAATTTTTTAAAAATTCACTTTTTAATTTTTATTTGTCATAACACGTATTTTTTATTGAAACGAAAAATGGCTTATTACATTCAAATTCTTAACAAGGCGTTTGGTCCGTTTAATACAGAACAACTTCTTGAGATGAAAGATAACGGCAGAATCGGTAGATTAACTCAGATTTCTGATAATAAAATAGATTGGATTTCAGCTGAAAATCTGGACTTTCTATTTTCATCTGTACCGTCGTCGTTGCAGCCGAATCAATCGGTGTCTAATGTATTACCGGTTACGTCATTGCCGTCTGAACAGGCGATTTGGTTTTATAGTCAAAACGGCGTAGATGGTTTTGGTCCGGTAACGGTTTCGGCAATTGTTCAAATGTTCAAGTCAGGAACATTGAACATGGAATCTTTAGCATGGCAAGAAGGACAATTTGCAAAAAAAATCAAAGAGTTACCCCAAATTTCCGAAATCATAAATGCAGAATCGAAATCGTCATCACAAGACACACAAATTCAAGATGACAAGAAAGGTCAAGCGGTAGATTCGTTTTGTTCAACTTGCGGGAATCCGCTTTTAGCGTCTTCAAGTGTTTGTCAAAATTGCGGGACTGAAATAAAAAAACACGGACAAAATTCTAATTCTAATTCCGATTCAAACGGAACCGGTTACGCCGATGTCCTAAAAAAATACGCCGATTTCAGCGGACGCGCACGCCGAAAAGAATATTGGCGTTTTACAGTTTATAATGCAATCATTCTTCCGTTATTTTTAATTTCTATCGGAATAATAATAATTTTTCTAATGACTGTTATGAAATCACAAATAGAATCAAAATACATTGTTATCATTGTTTTATCTGCGATATATTTATTGTACAACTTGTTAATTATATTGCCGTCGCTTGCGGTTTGTATAAGACGATTACACGATACCGGTAATAGCGGATGGATGGTTTTAATAACGTTAATACCAGTCGTAGGACTTCTTATTCTGTTGGTATTTCTCGTTCAAGACAGTCAACCCGGAAACAATCAATATGGAACAAATCCAAAATATGTATATTAGATAATATCGCAGATAAAGTTCCTTCCGTAAGCTAAAACATACAATTAATAAAGTGCCGCCCCTAACGGGACTTCTTGATATTTAGCTCTTGTGCGTGTATTTCGTGTTTAAAAAATTACAAAAATTTGAAAAACAATTATTCCGCAAAAATTCCACTGATATTTGCTTTAATCGTTATGATTAATTTTGTTAATTGTAAAAATAGCTGAAATATTACTAATTTTCCAATTTTATTGATTATTCTGATTAAAAAGTCCGATATATCCTGAAGGGTTTCCGATTTTCTTTATAGTCGGCTGAACGGGATCAGTAAGTCGGTAACTTGCGCCAAATTGCACGATGTAATTCTTTTTGATTCAATTTTATTTATTGTCCGAGTTTACTCCTCACACCAAACAAATTAAAAACTTGAACCAATGCAAAAAAAAATAAACGAAACCGGAATTTTCGTTACAATAAATATTTTATGCGAAAAATCAATTCAACAGATACCATACATTAAAACAAAAATGTCTGGTTTGATTGCGTTGATTATTTTCAGTTTATTCTGTATTGCTTTTTTTATTTTCGATACGAATATTTTCGCTGCGAATATTTATGCAGATGAGCCGCAGATCAATTCTGATATTTTTCCTGTTGCCGATAATTCACCAATTACTGCAATTACTGCAATTACGGCATTACCCAATTTATCCGATTCAACTCAACCTCAATCAACTCAATCACCTCAATCGGACGTAATAATGGAATCGTCAGAAGTAGTGAACCTTTATGAATATACCAAAAACAAAAATCGTATTCCTGTAATTTCATGTCTTGATATTGATCGTACAGGTAAACTGCTTGCAGTCGGCGGAGATGATCATAAAGTACGGTTTTGGGATATCGAAAAACGTACATTCGTAATGCAAGTTCACGAACATCTCGACTGGGTGCGTGACCTCGCCTTTAGTTCCGATCAATCCAAACTCGTGACAATTGCACACGACGGACAAATTCAAATTTGGAATGTAAAAAACGGAACTTTGCTCGTTTCAGCTAAAGAAAAAATTTACGGTTTGCAAAGTGTAACGTTCAATTCAGACGGTACCAAAATTGCTGTCTGCGGATTCGATAAATTTGTACGAATTTACGACGCTTTAAGCGGTAATCTGATTAGTAAATCTGAAACAAATGAAACTGGTAATCGTGTTATTTTATTTTCGCCGGA
Source organism: Planctomycetaceae bacterium (assembly GCA_031278315.1). Lineage (GTDB taxonomy): Bacteria > Planctomycetota > Planctomycetia > Pirellulales > Thermoguttaceae > WRKP01. The sequence continues at coordinate 7,428 of JAITKS010000453.1, forward strand.
CGGTTCAAGTCTTGCGGTTGCGGGCCGAAGCGGAATTGTGCGAATCTGGTCAATGGCAGATATTACAAATTATAAAGATATTAAAGGAAGCCGCCGCCGAATCAACACAATGGCATTTAGTCCAGACGGCTCAAAATTAGCTATCGGAGGAGACGGACCTTTTATAGTTATTTTAGACCCCAAGACCGGTAAACGCATTAAACGTCTGCCGGAACATCCGGGAAAAACGTTTTCGCTGGTTTTTTGTAACGATAATATAATCGCCTCAGGTGAAAGCGATAACGCTATTCGTATCTGGGATATAACACAGAAAAAACAATTGAATACGCTAATCGGACACACCGGAACTGTCGCAACTATTGTATTCGATTCAGAAAAAAATTTACTGATCTCAGGCGGATTCGATACTTCTATTAGATTCTGGAAATTCACAAAAGAAAACATCAAAACAGAAAACAACAATATAACAAACAACTCTAATGACAATTCGCCAAACGACAAAATAATACCGTTATACCCGCTGCCGAATGTTGAAAATATACAACTCGAAACACCAAAAATAGCCTTAACACCTGAATCGACTACAAAAGAAAATTAAAAATACAAAAAATTTTTTTGAATATTTTGAATATATACTCATTGTACTTTAAAATTCGGTTTTATTTTTTGTAACGAAAAAGGTGACCGTTCACGTATAAAACTAGAATCGCCCTTTCAGGGCTGGTTTTGTTTAAAACAAATACCGAATTTTCAAGTATGAATAGTATAGATAGATAGATAGATTGATTGATTGATAGATAGATTGAATTGATTGGAGGATTTTGTGGGAATATTAAGTGATTTTTTGAAACTTTTTTATGATAAGAACGAAAGTAATTCTGTGAGACGCCGTAAATCGTTGCGTAACCGTATTTGTCGTATTGAAGAGATAGAACCTCGCGAAATGCTTTCGGCAACGCCTTATGAGCCGCCGGATCTAATTAATATCGGTGCCGTTTTCCACGAAGATTATTATATCGAACAGGATAAATCGGAAGATAAAAACGGCGATACATTTGTAATATCGTGGAATGGCGGCGCAAATAATACTAAACTCACCGAGATTGTTATTGATCTCAATGTTTACAATCAAAGCGAATTCTTATACTTTTTCGCAGACAACACACAACCCAAAGGTAATTACAACAAAACGCCGTTTCCATTCCAAATCGACAGCAACAGCGGTATTACAAATTGTTCATACGAGTTAGTAAAAAATCCAGATAACGGTCTATACACAAAATTAATTATTAAATTCGACAAAGAAGATTTCACAGCAGATAAAACATTTATTTTCAAACTAGACATCAACTCGTATGACGCAAAAAGTGGAAGTGTTACATCTGTTTTGCCAGGTGAACATTTTGCACGATCGGCAATCAAAGCAACTTTCGAATCGGCTGATTATGAAAAATTGGAAATAAATAGTAACTTTGTCGATACATATTCTGATCCGTCCGCTCTAAACTTGAACGTTCCGCCTGATTCGTATTATCCTGCCGACGAATCACGCTCCCGATTCGAACAAACTGCTGGTGTTATCCAACAAGCTGACAAAGCACAAATTCCAAAATCAGGTTCGATTTCCGGCTACGTTTATCACGACAAGAATGATAACGGTCAAAAGGAAAACGGCGAAGACGGAATTGCCGGCGTCTGGTTAGAACTTTTTGTCAAAGATGAAACAACCGGTTTTTTTGTAACAACAAATCTAAAACAAGAAACTGATCAAAACGGATATTACAATTTTGAAAAGATCCCGGGCGGAAAAACATATCGCATTGCCGAAATTACACAACCAAATGGTTATATCGACGGCAAAGAACAAATCGGTACGATAAATGATAGTCAAGTTGGTCAAATCGAATACTCTGACGCTATAACAAATATTCATATCGGCGCAAATGAAAAAGGTGAAAATTATAATTTCGGTGAATTAAAAAATGGATCAATTTCAGGAAATGTTTACGAAGACAAAAATAATAACGGCGAAAAAGACGACAATGAAAACGGTATCGAAGGAATCATAATTTATCTTTGTGTACTCGATGAAAATGGTAATAAACAAAATATCGCTCAAACTGTTACAGACGAAAACGGAAATTATTCTTTCAATAATCTTGAACCAAATAAAACATATTGCGTAACAGAAATCGAACCCGAAGAATATTGCGATGGAAAAAATTCTGTCGGAACAATTGATAATAAAAAAGTCGGTGATTTGAAAGAGACATCAAACGGAAATGATCAAATTGAAAATATTCTTATTAACAGCGGTGAAAACGGTATAAATTATAATTTCGCCGAAAATCGCAAAGGAAGTTTAAGCGGATTCGTTTACGAAGACAAAAATAAAAACGGTCAAAAAGATAACGGCGAAATCGGAATTGAAAATGTAATTTTATCTTTGTGGGTTTGGAATGAATCACAACAAAAATATGTCAACACGACAAAAACAGCAACAACAAACTCGGACGGTTATTATAAATTCGAAAGTCTTTGTCCGTTCAAAAAATATCAAATTATTGAGACACAACCAACAAATTATATCGACGGAGATGAAACTATAGGAACGATCAATGATATCGTTACCGGTCAACAAAATGAAAATGACAAAATCACTGAAATCGAATTACCGTTTGCCGGTGAAGGTATAAATTATAATTTCGCTGAACTCAAAAATGACGATCCTGATCCCGATCCTGATCCCGATCCTGATCCCGATCCTGATCCCGATCCCGATCCTGATCCTGATCCTGATCCTGATCCTGATCCCGATCCCGATCCCGATCCTGATCCCGATCCTGATCCTGATCCTGATCCTGATCCCGATCCTGATCCCGATCCTGATCCTGATCCTGATCCCGATCCTGAAATTCCTAATCCTATAGTTCCGGAGTCGTTTCAACCTAATAATCCGCCGTTTATTCCTTCAAATTCGGTTCCATATATTTCGTCTGTTGGTGCTAGCCGCGGCGGCGTTACGGCGGCGTCCCCGACTTGGCAACAACCGTTGACTAGTTTTGGTTTGCAAACCGGTTACGGTAACGGAGCAGTTGCGGCAGCGTCGAATTCGGCTTGGCATTTGAGTGTAATCAACGGCGGCTATCCGCGTGATCTCGAAGGACCGGAAGCAGTAGCAGATGGATTAGTTGCCGCAGATTCGGCAACTCGTCAAACTGTTATACTTCGCGGCGCAGAAACTACTAACAATTCAAACGATGTACGCATGATTAGCGTCGCTTGGGAACCGTTACCGATGAATCAATCGGTGTGGTATGTTCGCGGCAAAGATGGAATAGTTCGGAGACGCTTTATGTTCGGACATGACGGCAGCAAACCTGTTACAGGAGATTTCAATGGAGATGGAATCGCCGAAGCCGCTATATTTTACGAAGGGAAATGGTACATTGATCTAAACGGAAATGGTGTATGGGACGAAGGCGATCTCTGGGCGGAACTAGGAAGCGCAAATGATCAACCAATAGTTGGCGATTGGGACGGCGACGGTAAAACAGATATCGGAGTTTTCGGAAAAACATGGACAGGAGATAATGAAATAATAGCAACAGAACCCGGTCTGCCAAGTGACCTTAACACTGTAGAATCGACAACCGCAAGACCAAAGAATATCCCGCCGGCAGTTGATGTTTCTAATCAAATAGAAAACGCAAGAGTAATGAAACATTCGCAAAACGGTGCAATTCGATTAGATGTAATCGATCACGTTTTTCAATATGGCGGAGAAGGCGACCAAGCATTCACGGGCGATTTTGCCGGAGACGGAATTAAGAAAATCGGCGTTTACCGTAATGGAATGTGGTATATCGATTATAACGGCAACGGAAAACTTGATGAAAAAGATATAACAGTTGAAGCCGGTACAGAATTTGGAAAAGAAGCAATTGCCGTAGTCGGAGATTGGGACGGCGACGGAATTGATAATATCGGAATTTACGTAAATGGTGTTTGGCACTTAGACACTACAGGAGATTTTATTCTTAACGAGTTAATTGAATTCGGCGAGCTAGGCGATATTCCTGCCGTAGGTGATTTTAGCGGCAGCGGAATTACAGAACTAGCAATTTATAGGTCTGCACAAAAAGACTCTTCAATAGCGAGTGCTGAACTCGCAACACCAGAACCAATGGTCGCCAAACAAGTTAATCCAAATGCCGCAACAGAAGGACAAGATAACATCGATTCAGATTCAGAAAACCGCACCGAAAGAACTCCATATACCGACGCCCCTTTACACAGACAACATCGAAGACATCGATAGAAAACTTCGATAATTGAATATCTACAAAAATATTTTTTTAGAGATACACTCATTTTGATTTTTCTATCATTATCTGTGTTAATTACTCCTTCTATTTTAAAATTCGGTTTTTATTTTTTGTAACAAAAAAGTAACAAACGAAAAAATCTGCAGAGACACAATACAATAACTTGTGTCTCTGCATTTCAGTTTTATTTATCGTAACGAAAAACCGAAATTTCAAATTTGAACATTATTAAAAATTTTTTTTCTAAATTGTTTTTTAAACTTTACACACATGGTTGCAAGGTCAACCAATACGAGACTGAATATTTACGTGAAGGTTTGCGGCGGCTTGGTTACGTTGAAGCGTCCGAAGACGAAATCGCAGACATAGTTTTTTTAAATTCATGTGCTGTAACAGCAGAGAGCGAGGCAAAAGGACGAAAGCTAATTCGGCGTCTGATACTTGAAAATCAAGGAGCTGAAATTATCGTTGGCGGTTGTGCTGCTCGGCGTGATGCTGCTCAATTTATGAACATTCAGGGTGTAACGTCAATTGCAAAAGATAGAGAATGGATAAATCAAATTTTGCAGAAAATGGGTTTGCAGCAGATACCGTTTGTTATAAATTCGTTTAACAATCGGCACCGAGCTTATGTCAAGGTGCAAGACGGATGTAAAGTTGGTTGTTCTTATTGTATTATTCCGAAAGTACGCTCTGTTCTTCAAAGCAGACCGGCTGAAGAAGTCTTGGCAGAAGTGAATCAACTTGTGAATAATGGATATAAAGAAATTGTATTGACAGGAATTCATCTTGGTCATTATGGAGTTGATTTATCTAATTCGGGTAATTCAAAATTGGCAGATTTGGTAGAACAGGTTGTTGGAATTAATGGTGAATTTCGGATTCGGCTATCGAGTTTAGAAGCAGTAGAAGTTTCAGAAAAATTAGTTGAGTTGATGTTAAACAATTCTGTCAAAATTTGTCCTCATTTACATCTCCCGATGCAAAGCGGCAGCGACGAAATATTATCACGAATGCGGCGGCGTTGGTTAAACAACGAATATATGGATTGCTGTAAACGATTAATTGCAACTATCGATAAAATCGCACTGACAACAGACGTAATTGTTGGTTTCCCAGGTGAAACTGACAAACAATTTGAGAAAACATGTGAAACAGTTCGTGAATTATGTTTTTCGAAAGTTCATATTTTTCGTTACAGTCCGCGAGAAGGAACGGAAGCAGCAAAATTAGATAGAAAAATACCGCAAAGAATAATACGTGAGCGGGTTAAACATCTAGCCAAAATTACGGAATGTTTAAGATCAGATTATGCAATGTCGTTTATTGGTGAAAATGTATCGGTATTATTTGAAACGGAACAAACGGGAACATCGGAAAGATATTTACCTGTACAAACAAAGCAAAAACATGAAATCGGCAAACTAGAAAATATCAATATTAAAAAAACTCAAAAAGAAAATTTACTAGCCGAATGAAGGTCACTTGTTTTCTTTCTTGTTTTTGTAAGTTAAAGTACACTTTTCATACTTTGAATTTCGGTTGTAATATTTCAGCGGAAAGTTTTTAAATCACAACAGTAGAGACACAATACTTTGTGTCTCTATTGTGAGTCGAAGATATTCAATTAAAATATTGTACTCGTTTTCTTTTCAATTAATTGCAATTGCAAAAGAAATACATGCATATTTCAAAACAAAAACCAAAATTCAACGTGTGATAATATACTGTGATTTAAAAATTTCCACAGATATATTACAAACAAATTAGAACGTACAGATATAACCAATCAAACTTAACATG